>NZ_JBPQTQ010000142.1:0-14971 GCF_051386415.1 Streptomyces sp. URMC 129 | reverse complement strand
ACTCCCGGCCTGGAAGGCGCAGCACAACGCCCTCCACCGCAAGGTCCGGGCCCGCATCGAGCACGTCTTCGCCCGGACGAAGACCTGGAAGATCCTGCGGGACTGCCGCCTCAAAGGCGACGGCGTCCACCACACCATGCTCGGCATCGCCCGCCTGCACAACCTCGCCCTCACCGGATAACTCCGGCGGACAGCGCCGCAGCGGCCACACCCAAGATCATTTACGGGACAACGTCTAGGCTCATCACAGCGGAGGAGCAGGGATAACGGCTCATCCGAGATCCCTGGGCGCAGGGGTTCAAGGACATGATGGGCAAGCTCATCCGGCGTGCCGAGCCGCACGTAAGCGCCTATCCGGAAGTGGTCGACGACCTCACCAGCAGCTTGAAGCGGCGTAACTTCCTGGTTCACCACTTCTGGCGCGAACGCATCCAAGAGGTGATCACCGAGTCGAGTCGGGCCAAGATGTGTGTGGATCTGAAGGCGGACTGTCGGCTCTTCACTCAGACGGACGAGCGTCTGACCGAGAGAGTCTTTGACCCCCTTGCGAGGAAGCGGGGGATCACTCCTGAGATGATCCAGGCGCAGTACGCGAAGGAGCGCCGCGAGGCCTTGAAGCGCTACGAGCCCGAGTCGTTCACGTACGAGGACGACTCGATCTAACTTGCGTGCTCACTTCGCCCTTCAGGTGACCGGTTCGAGTTGGCCACAGAGCTGTCGCCCGGTCACTCCGCTGGCCCGCGTCCCGGGCTGCACCGCTGAGCGCGGGTACGACTCCGGATCGCGCGAACCTAGTGGGGCGTCTGCTCATGGCCAGCGATGGAACGGTCATCGGGGCGATGCAGGAGGAAGGGCACTGAAGCGGGGTGCGGGGTCGGCCAATGCGGGAGCGCGACGGATCCACTGCCGTTCCTCGGCGGACTTGCCCACGGCGCCAGCCTCCACCACGAACTCCAATACCTGACCCGAGCCGGTCTCACGCCCACCCAGGCACTGCGCGCAGCCACTGCCATCACCGCCCGCCGCTTCGGCCTCGATGGGACCGCGGCCGTATCGCCCAGGGACTGCGCGCCGACCTCCTCCTGATCGACGGCGACCCGACCATCACCATCTCCGACATCCTCAACAACCGCGCCATCTGGCGCAGCGGCACCCGCCTCACACCCTGACCCGCCCACCTGCCGCGCAGTCGGCCGAGTAGTGACGCATCACCTCGACCCCGTCGGCAAGGGCGGGTTCCACCGGTGGCGGGACGAACGTCTGTTCACTTGGTTCGAATGGCTTCAAGATCCGGGGGCGAGGCCCCCGACGCGCTGAACGAGGCCATCGACCGCGCAGGCGTGGGCTCCGACGAGGCGGACAAGGTCGAGGAGTACTTCGTAATCGCCGAGCAACACCGGTGTGCGCCTGACTCCTGGCCTGCTGGAGCAGGCTCTCAGCCATATGAAGCTCGCAAGCATGGCGCCGAGATGCTGTTCCAGGTCCTCCGCGCACGCGAGGAGGAAAGCCGGCGTCGCGATCGCCCTCAACGAGGCCTTTGCGCCGCCATCGTTGACCGCCTCACCATCGGCGGCGACGGCCCGCGCGCCCTGCTGTACTTTGGCGGGACGTTCCAGCAGGTGTGCAGGGTGCGGAACGACTATCAGGACGAGCCATTGGGGTGCTGTTGGTGACCACGAACGGTGCTGTCGAGCCGGCCCCCGACGAGGCCGGGCTGGCCCGCCGGCCGATCGGTCTCCTTCATCCCGGCGCGATGGGCGCCGTCATCGGCGCGCAACTGGTGCACACCGGCCGCACCGTCCTGTGGGCCGGAGCGGGCCGGAGCGAAACGACCAGGCGACGAGCTGAGGCCGCGGGGCTGCAGGCCCGCTCCGGCACCGCCGATCTGGCGCACTGTTCGGTGATTTTCAGCGTGTGCCCGCCGGCCGCCGCGCTGGAGGTGGCCGCCGCGGTGGCCGGCAGTGGTTTCGACGGGCTCTATGTCGAGGCGAACGCGATCAGCCCGCAGCACGCCCAGGAGATCGCCGCGCTTCTCGGCGGGCGTGGAGCGACCGTCGTCGACGGCGGCATCGTCGGGCCTCCGCCCCGCGAGCCGGACACCACGCGGATCTACCTGTCTGGACCTGATGACGCCGTCGGGCGGATCGACCGGATGTTCGCGACCACGACGCTGCGGCCGGTCGCCCTGACCGGCCCGGTGGGCCGGGCCTCCGCGTTGAAGCTCGCATTCGCCACCTACAACAAGCTCAGTCACGTTCTCGCCGCCCAGGCCCATGCGCTCGCCGACAGCCACGGGTTGTCCGACGAACTGGGTGAGCTGGCCGAAGCCATGCTTCCCGGCACACCGCTCGCGCGCCCCGGCGGCCTCGTGGGCGCGGGGAGGAGCGCGTGGCGCTGGGAGGGCGAGATGAACGAGATCGCGGCCGCCTGCACCGACGCCGCGATTCCCCCGGAGGTCCTCCGGGCCGCCGGCACGTTCCTCGCTCGCTGGCGGGTGTGTAAGGACGACGAGTCACTGACGGTCGACCGGCTCCTGGCCGCCCTGCGCGACGCATGAACCGGCCGCCGCGCTCGGACCGGTCTCCGGGTGCCCGAGCACGACCCGGGCGGCCGCCTCGACCTGGTCCATGAGGAAGAAGTGGCCGCCGGCGAACGTATGCGCGCACGTCGAAGCCGCCGTGTGCCCCGCCCACCCCCGGGCCTGGTCCGGTGACACCAGGGGTCGGCGTCCGCGACCAAGGCCACGATCGGGGCATCCGGCTTCCACTCGTCAGGATCTGGGCCTGAGCATGCGAGCGGGGAAGGGAGGTGTGAGGGGTGGCGGAGCCGCGGCGTGCGGCGCTGTGCGCGGTCATCGGCTCGTTTCACGACGGGTTGTCCGAGCCTGCCACCACGGTCCCGCCTGCCCTTCCGCAGGCGGACCTGTTGCGGGAGCGGATGGTCGCCGGGCTGAGCGTGCTGCGGTACGAGTGCCAGGTGCTGCCCGCCACCACCGCCAAGAAGCTGGACAGGATGGTGGAGGAGTTCCTGGACCAGCGCCTGCCGCCCCGGTCCACGTGGATCGTGCACGTGCTGTCGCGCGGTGAGGGGGAGACGGCCAACTACACCGACGTGCGGGTGCTGGGCTCCGACGGCAAGGCGCACCGGTCGACGGCGGTGGAGCGGTGGCTGAAACAAGCCGATGAGGACCGGAGCCAGGGCGCCCTACCAGCCGATGGGTCAAGAACCCCTGCGCTCTGGTGCCGGCGGTATCGGGGCGCGGCGAGGCCGCCTGCAACGCCGAGTTCACCCACGCCGCGGTCGCCGCGCTGGACGAGGCGGCCCTCGGGCGGCTACGACGTCGCGCAGGGCTTCCCCATCCCGCCGCGGCGAGTCGCGCTCGACAGCCAAGTCCAGGTGGCCGCCCGCGGCCGCGGCCAGCAGGTCACCACCAACCTGTTGAACCGGCTGACGGCGAACCCCAGCACGCCTTCTTCCCCACCATCTGCCCCAGCGTCACCGACCCGCTGCCCGACGGCGTCGACCCGGCGGGGGGGCTGGCGCTGGACCCGGCTTCATCGACCGCGCGTTCGCCTCGGGCCCGATGCCGCGGATGCGGACCGGCCTGTTCAAAGGCCGCGACCGGCTGCTGCGCGACCTGTCGGCGTGGAACACGCCTCGACGATTGACGGCTACCTCAGGCTCCGCGACCGCACCAGATCGTCACAGAACCCTGCGAGGGCGGCCCCGCAGGCTTGGGGGAAACTTCGGCGTGGTCGCGCCGCGAACACGCCTGTCGGCCGGGCTGTCAGGGGCGTCGCGCAGCTGATCCATGCGGCGAGCCGGCACCATGGCGAGGGCCGCGCCGCGCTCCCGGGGCCCGCCTGATCATCCGGGCGTGCGGCCGTTCTGCCGGTCAAAGGTTTCCGGGTCGCGTCAAGCCCGGTCGCCTTCGGTCGGGACGTGTGCCGCGTCCGTTGCCCGGCACGGTCGCCCGGTGAGCATGTTGGCGGTGGCGCCGGTGATGACGGAGTGGAGCCGGTCGCGGGTGGCGGTCAACTCGGCGATCCGCTTGTCGATGGTGTCGCGTTCCACGGCCAGCCGGTCGAGCAGTGCGGGTGTGGCGTTGCCGTCGACGACGCACGGCATGAGTTCGACGATGGTCCTGCTGGACAGGCCGGCGGCGTAGAGCTGCTGGATCAGCCGGACCCGCTCGACCGCACCGTCGAGGTAGTGGCGCTGACCACTGGGACTGCGCTGGGCGATGAGCAGGCCCTGCTCCTCGTAGTACCGCAGGGCCCGGACGCTGACGCCCGTCTTGGCGGCCAGTTCACCGATGCGCATCCGTCTCTCCCGGTGATCTGCGGAAACAACCCTTGCCTCTGACGTCAACGTCAGGTTTTAGCGTAACGGACGTGCGGCGCGTCGACCGTTCGCCGTCCGTCTTCGAACAGGCGGGTGCCGGACCGAGAGCGTGCGGCGCGGCGCATCTGCGACCCGAAGCCGACGGTGAGCGCGTCCTCGCACAGCCTGATCAATGCGCAGAACATGAGAGGACCCCCATGACCGCCATCGACACCATGACGACCGGGATCCCCGTCGGCAGCGCCGCGATCCCGATCGTCTCGGTCAGCCCGATCGTGCTGCCCGCGCCGGAGCGAGGCGAGGACCTGCACGTGCGCGTGACCGCGCCGGTCACCGGACGCGACCTGCCCATCGTCTTGTTCGCCCACGGGTTCGGATCGTCCTTCGACGGTTACCGGCCCCTGACCGACCACTGGGCCGCTCACGGCTTCACCGTGATCCAGGCCACCCACCTCGACTCCAAGCGGCTGCGCCTCGCCGCGGACGACCCCCGCAAACCCCAGATGTGGCGGTTGCGCGTCTCGGACATGAAGCGCGTCCTCGACGACCTCGACCTGCTGGAAACAGCCGTCCCCGGCCTGGCCGGGCGCCTGGACCCGAGCCGGATCGCCGCGGCCGGGCACTCTTTCGGCGGGCAGACCGCCGCGATCCTGCTGGGTCTGCGTGTCACCGACCCGCAGACCGGGATCGCGGCGGACCTGTCCGACCCGCGGATCACGGCGGGCATCCTGCTGGCCACGGCCGGGAAGGGCGGCGACGACCTCACCCCGTTCGCGATCGAGAACCTTCCCTGGCTGCGCGGCCAGGACTTCTCGCACATCACCGCACCGGCCCTCGTGGTCGCCGGCGACAAGGACCGGCTACCGCTTCTGTCCATCCGCGGACCGGATTGGGCCACCGACCCCTACACCCTCAGCCCCGGCCGCAAGAGCCTGCTCACCCTCTTCGGCGCCGAGCACTTCCTCGGCGGCATCTCCGGTCACGAGGTCACCGAGACCACCGACGAGAACCCCGCACGGGTCGCCCTCGTCCAGCAGGTCACGCTCGCCTATCTGCGCCATGTCCTCGGCATCGACGACTCCGGCTGGACGGCCGCGCGATCAGCACTGGCCCCGGACGCCCACCCGATGGGACGACTGGACTCCAAATAGCTCCCGGCACCATCGGCCCGACTGAACGCGGCCCCCGAAATCGCCCCCCGTACCCGCTACCGACGTCTCCCGTCCGCGCGAAGACCATGGCGTCCTCGGAAGCCGCTCCTCACGATCGACCGGCCGGGGGCTGCTACGCCCCGGGGCGACCGCCTTCGCGCGGCGGGCACAGCCCCTCCACCGCCAAGTGGAACAGCCGGTCGGCGCGGGCGGCGGGATCGGGCGCGTGCTCGGTGGCCAAGGCGATGCCGACGAGCAACGTGATCAGATCCTCGACCGTCACGTCCGAGTCCACGGCGCCGTCCCGCGCGGCGCGGCGCAGCAGCGGGTCCGCCGCCTCCTGGAGCGTTGCGGCGCAGGCGTTGTCGTGTACCGGGTCGGCGGCCGCGCTGTCGTAGGCCAGCGCCGCGGCCAGCCCCCGGGCGGCGACGCAGTAGGCGAGGACGTCGTTCAGCCAGGCCAGCAACGCGGCCCGGCCGTCGACTTGGGCGGCCAGGTCGTGGGCGCGGACGCGCAGCGCCTCGATCCGTCCCCGCGAGACCGCCGCCAGCAGCGCACGGCGGCTGGGGAAATGCCGACGGACGGTCGCCGAGCCGACCCCGGCCCTGCGGGCGATCTGTTCGAGCGAGGCGTCGGCACCGTGGACGGCGACCTCCTCCTCGGCCACGGCGAGGATCCGCGCGTAGTTGCGCCGGGCGTCGGCGCGGCGGCGGTCCGGCATCGGCGTCTCCCGGGCTTGCTAAGTGGCGGGGCCCGCCATATCTTAGCGACACTGTAAACGGCGGGGCCCGCCGTTTAGCTCCTGGAGGGAGTGCCGTGTCTCCACGTTCCGCGTTCGTCCTGGTCACCGGTGCCACCGGCCGACAGGGCGGAGCGACCGCCCGCGCCCTGCTCGCGGCAGGCGTTCCCGTCCGCGCGCTGGTGCGCGACCCGGGCACCGAACGGGCCAAAGCCGTCGAAGCGCTCGGCGCCGAACTGGTCACCGGCGATCTGCACGACCGCGCTTCGATCATCCGGGCCGCCACGGGCGCCCGCGCCGTGTTCTCCGTGCAAATGCCCGGCCGAACGGCGTCCGGATTCGACTTCCCCGGCGAAATCGTGCAGGGCGTCAACCTGATCGAGGGCGCGAGGGCCGCCGGGGTGCCGCAGTTCGTGCACACATCCGTCACCGGAGCCGGACGGCACACCGAGGACCCCGGCTGGGCCGAAGGCCGCTGGGCGGCGGTGGAACCCACTCTCAGTGCCAAGACCGCCGTTCAAGACCGGCTGCGCACAGCCGCGTTCCCACACTGGACGCTGCTCAAGCCCGGCTTCTTCATGGAGAACTTCCTCCCATCCCTCGGCTTTCTGTTCCCCCGCGGCGTCGAGGGCGGACTGGTGAGCGTCCTGAAGCCACAGACCCGGCTGTCCCTGGTCGCCGTGGACGACATCGGACGCGCGGCGGCCGCCGCCATCGCCGCACCGGAACGCTTCGACGGCGTCGAACTGGAACTGGCGAGCGACTACCTACCGATGACGCAGATCGCCGAAATCCTTTCCCGCGCCCTGGGCACACCGCTGTCCGCCCCGGACATGACCGAGGCCGAGGCCCTGGCCGCCGGAATGCCCCCGATGGCCGCCGCGCACGACCGGCTGAACGTGGTGGGCCAACCGGCCCGCCCGCAGTACGCCCGCAACCTCGGCATACCGCTCACCAGCTTCGAGGAATGGACCCAACGACACCTGAAACCAGGCGGCACCGCGCACAGCGCGACATGAAGAACACGCCGCACCGTTCTCACCGCACCCACGCCCCCACATCGGAAAGCGCGCGCTGGCCCCCCGAAAGCGGATGGGAAGCGTTCGCCGCGTCCCCGGCGCCGACAACGCCGAAAGTTGAGGTGCGCAGGCCGGCACCGACCACGACCGCGTCGACGTTCCGTCGACCAGCGACGCCCGAGGCGGCGACCTGCGCGAACCGCGCGTCAAATGCGACCACCGCCCAGGGCGGTGCCGGTTCCCCCGGCCTGCCCGCCGCCCCGGCAAACCCTTCGTCGTGTCGCCGGCCCACCCTGTGGGGCAGTCCGTAGGGTCTGTGGGAAGCCGAGACAGGGACGTCTCCACCGCGACGTCGTGAGCCCCGCGTGGCGTGCTCGCCCCGTCTGCCCGCCGGCGTCGTCGCGGGCCGTGGGTGTCGGCAGCGGCTTCGGATGCCGTCAACAGGGGTGGGACACGTCGTAAGCCGACGCCACGTCACTCCCGCGTCTGCCGGGACGACCAACCCAAACCCGCCCCCGCTGTGGGCAAGTGACCTCAGGGAATCAGAACCCCAAAACCGCCCCTGACCAGGAACGAGGCTGCGGACTTCAGTCGGGGCACAACCCTGTCTCTGCGAAGTCCCTTGTCAGAGGCCACTTGGGCCGTCAGGTGCCCCCGGCGGGGGACCCGGAACTTGGGAACAGGAAAGTCCGCAGGTCAGCGGCCCTGGACTGGCGATTCAGGCGGTCATGCCGGCAAAGCGGTGACCCGTCTGGTCGGCGAGATCTGCGTCCGGGGTAGAGCACTGGAGTGGTGTGAATGTCGCGGCGGCTCGAACGAGGACGCCGCCGGCGACGGAGCCGTGCCTCGCCGCCCACCGCGACCGGCCCGAAGCGGTGTTCACCACTTGGCAGTAGACAACCCGCCCCGTCCCGGTCACGGACCCGCCGAAGGGAGACGCCCGCGCGGATGCCGCTGGGGCGGGAAGGAGGGGGAGGACCCGTCCGGCGGCCTCGACTCCGAGCCGGACGGCCACCGGCTCGGGCGCTCGCGTGGCCACATGCGTCACCGGCACCTTGCCGAGCCCCACCGAGGCGGGCCCGCGGGGGGCGGTCGGGGTTCGTGTCGGAGTCCCTGTCGCGGTCTATGTGGCGTCCGCGGCGATGCCGTCGAGCAGCGTGAGTTCGTCGGTGGTCAGCCGGAGGCTGCCGGCGGCGATGTTCTCCTCCAAGTGGGCCGGGTTGCCGGTGCCGGGGATCGCGAGGACGTGCCTGCCGCGGTGCAGGGTCCAGGCGAGCCGGACCTGTGCCGGCGTGGCGCCGTGGGCCTCGGCGACGGCGGCGATCTCCGCCCGGCCCCGGGGGTCCGCGCTGTCGTCGCCCGGCCGCGCGCCGGGCACGCCGGCGGCCACGGCGGAGAACGGCACGAAGGCGATGCCATGCCGACCGGTGAGCTCCACCAGGGCGTCGTCCTGCCGCTCGGTCACGCCGTACCGGTTCTGCACGCACACCAGGGGAGCGACTGTCATCGCCTCGGTGAACTGCTCGACGTCGATGTTGGAGATGCCCAGGTGACGGATCAGGCCCGCCCGGCGCAGTTCGGCGAGGGCACCGACGTGCTCGGCGACGGATCCCGGCTCCTTGCCCAGGCTCGCGCCCCAGCGCAGGTTGACCACGTCGAGGTGGTCGCGCCCGAGCTGGCGGATGTTCTCCTCGACCTGGGCGCGGAGCTGGTCGGGACGGGCCATCGGCTCGAACTCGCCCTCGCGGGAACGGGCCGGCCCGGCCTTCGTGGTGATGACCAGGTCGTCGGGGTAGGGCTGGAGTGCCGTGCTGATCAGCTCGTTGATCGAGCGGGTCGGCACGAAGTAGAACGCGGCGGTGTCGATGTGGTTCACGCCGAGCTCGATGGCGCGGCGCAGGACGGTGATCGCGTCGTCCCGGTCCCTCGGCTTCTCGTCCCAGGGCATGCCGCCCAGGCGCATCGCGCCGAGGCCGATCCGGTTGACGGTGCGGTCGCCGAGCCGCCAGGTGCCGGCGGCGTTCGCGGTCGGGGCGCTGGTCGTGGTGCTGGTCGTGGTGCTCTGTTCGGTGGTCATGCCGTCATCGTGGCGCGGCGGGCGCCGGAGTCCCCGGGATCGGCAGCTTGTTGCCAACAACGGCCGGAGTGGGGAGAGTGAGGTCATGCCGACCACCGGGACCGTGACGATCGTGCGCGGAGAGCAGGACGTCTTCCGCCACACGGCGCACCTGTTCGCGAACGCCACCGAGATCACGTGTGCCGCCAACACCCTCGCCACCTGGTCGTGGACGCGCGGCCAGGACCGGCCGGCCGCCCTGGACGGACAGCGGCGCCGCGCCGACCCGCGCGTCCGCAAGGTCTACCGCTCCGGCATGTTGCTCGACGAGGCGTGGGCGCGGCGGGTGGCGGTGGCCCGCGACCGGCACGGCGCGCGGATTCGCGTCACCACCGAGGAGATGAACGAGACGGTCATCCTCGACGGTCGGCTGGTGATCCTGGCCGGCGACCTGCGGGCCGGTGAGCGCACCTACAGCATCATCACCCAGCGCGAGACCGTGCAGGGCGTGGCCTCGCTGTTCGAGGTGGTCTGGCGGTCGGCCACCGACCTGGCCGCCTACGACGCGCAGGTCGCCGAGATCCGGGAGATCGCCCCGCAGGTGCTTGATCTGCTCGGCCGGGGCGTCAAGGACGAGGCAGCCGCCCGCGCCCTGGGGCTCGGCGTGCGCACCTACCGCCGCCGGGTCGCGGAGCTGATGACGGCCCTGGGCGCCGAGTCACGCTTCCAGGCCGGCGTGCGGGCCCGGGAACTCGGCCTCCTCTGAGCCGCCTCGGCGGCTCGCATCGGGGAGTCTCCGACCTGCCGCGCCCCGGCAGCGCGGCGGTGACACAGCGGCGGCGAGGACGCAGCGGGTGTCATGGCCTCCCGCTCGACGCCGGCGCGGACCGCGCCACGAGAACGGTCCCGGGGCCGGATCCGCATTCCGGCAAGCCTCGCCCGGCCGATGTCACGATGCGCCCGGCATATGCTGGCCGACCGCTGAGTAGGAAACACCCCATCACCCGTTCTGAACGGCATAATCGTTGCCTGAACACAAACGGGGGAGTGATCATGAATCCGGGTGAGTTGGCGGCGAGTGCCGCCGATATTCTTCTGGCAGGCGCGGGCCGGGGCGTCGGTGAAGGAGTGGCGGAGCTGGTACGGGCGCGGCTGGCGGCCACGGCAGGCGGACAGCGGGCTCTGGCCGACCTCGATGAGCGTGACCCCGCGTCCGCGAACGAGGTCCGGGATCTGATCGCCCAGGCCATCAGATCGGATTCGGAATTCTCCGCCCAACTCGAGCGAGCCGTCAACGCGGTGCTGAAGAGCCAGAGTGCCGGCAGGGATATCAACAGCATCAGCGTCAACGGCACCGTCCGTGGCAGCCATTTCACCATCGGCCCGGTCACGATAAACAACACACGAGGCGCCCGGATCGCCATGGCCGTCGGGGCGGTCTTCGCGGTCTTACTTCTGCTTCTCAGCGGCTACGGCGCCGTCCATCTCATCACCGGCGACGAGGGTGAATCCCCAGCCGTCCAGGGGGCCGGCGACGGACGGGTGCCCGACGCGGGAAGCAGTGGTGAGGACATACCGGGCTCCGACCCGCCTGCTGATGAGCCCACCGCGTCGGGTGACCAACTCGGTGATGACACGCGGCCTTCCGGCCCCGCGACGGAGCTCACCGATGACGATGGATACCGGTTCGAAGTTGTCGGGCGAGGAGCGGGTACCGCTCCCGAGATAAGCGTCGACTCGGATGATCGGCTGTCGGCTCCCCCTGGCACCGTGTTCGCCTATGTGGATATGTCGGTGACCAACAAGCAAGTCGACAGAAGTGCCATGCTGAATGACGCACTCGTCAACTGGTACATCCATGTGCCGATTTCCGTGCGGCTGGAGGATTACACGCTGAGCCGCTGTGGTGACGCCGTGCCTGACTACTGCGGAGACAAGGTCTCGTGCCAGCGTGTCGACGAGAGCAGTGGCGAACTGGTTGACCTGGGAGGCTTCGGCGAGGACGAGCGCACCATCCCGGCGGGAGCGACATGGGAACTGCGCTGTTTCCTCGGGCAAAACAATCTCGGTATGGTGGGCGGCGCCCAAGAGGTCAAGGACTCTCTTCAACCGGACCAGATCCGCCTCTTCCGGATCGAATACGACGGCCCGTTTGATGAGTCGGTCGCCGAACGCACCGATATCCCCTTGGCATAGTGCGCTCGTGGGCAGCCGGGCCGCCCGGAGCAGCGAGATCGCCCGCCGAGCTGGCGGAACCTTCACGCGCGGCGCGCCGAGGCCCGTGTGGTGCTGAAGGACGCCGCCTACGCGGTGCTCGGCGGCATGATCAAGGCGATCAAGACATACCACTGGCCACCGGTGGCCCGGGCGGGGAGGCCGCGCAGCGTGGCCAGGTCGACGCGAGGTCGGCAGGGGACGTCCAACTGCCAGGAGGCGCCGGATCTCCGCCACGGTGAGGGGGGCGAGGGCGGTGGAACCGTTTCTGCGTCCCCCTTTCCGTCTCGCCGGCTATCTGAGCTGCGAGAAAGGCGTGGGCGAGCATGGCCAGGGTGATGTGCCGGTACCAGCCCGGGTAACGGCGGACCTCGTACTGGTCCAGGCCGCACTCGTTCTTCGCGGCTTGGAAGCACTCCTCGATCTGCCAGCGCGTCCCGGCGACGCGCACCAGGTCGGCCACGGTGGTCTCGGGTGGGGCGTAGGCGAGGAAGTAGACGATCTCGTCGGGCTTGCCGACGCTGCGGCGGGCCAGTGCCCATCGGCGGCCGACAAGGACGGTGCCCTGGTAGTCGAACTCGGTCACCGCGCGCAGTTCGACTGCCGCCCAGTGGTAGAGCCGTGGCCCCTTGGCGCCGTCGCCGCGGGAGATCGGCTCCCACGCCTCGTCTGGCGCCTGGGCGAAGAGGTGGTCGATGCGAGGGCCGAAGACCTGCTGGGACTTGGGAACGGCGAGCACATAGCCGAGGCCGGACTGCTCCAGCAGGCGGCGGAAGCGTCCTTCCTGCCCGTAAGCGGCATCCGCGGTCACCCAGGCGATCGGCAGCGGTGAGGCCAGAGCACGTAGGACCAGGTGTTTGGCCAGCTCTCCCTTGGTGGCGAACTCACGCTCACCGGGGATCTTCGCCGCCGCGCAGCGGTCCGGGTCGGATGTCCAGGACTTGGACACGTACAGCTCGCGGTCCACCAGCGTCCGCCCGGCCGGTGAGGCGTAGGCGGCGAAGACGCCGATCTGGCAGTTCTCCGTCCGCCCGGCTGTGCCGGAGTACTGGCGCTGCACCCCGGCGGAGGTGGTGCCCTTCTTGACGAATCCGGTGTCGTCGATGATCAGCACGCCGTCGGGGTGTCCGAGCTTCTCGGCGACGTACTCTTGCAGGTCATCGCGTATCTCGTCCGGGTCCCAGCAGGCCCGGCCGAGCAGGTGCTGCAACCCCGACGGCGTGCGGTGACCGGCGTACTCGGCCAACTGCCAGCCGTTCTTCCGGCCCACCGGCCCGAGCAGACCGTGCACGTAGGCCCGCATCCGCCGCCGCAGATCCCCCCGCCCGAACCGGTGACCGATCCGCACCAGCAACTCTTCCAGCTCCGCCGACCAGACATCCGGCCGCACGTCGTCTTGCATGACAAGCACAACGGTGCCGCCGCACTCGAGGTCACGAACTCGCGGTCCCGACGGCACGTTGGTCCGGATACACTCCCAGCCAGGTTCCTGACCAGCGGGAATAGCGAACTGCAACTGGAGTATTAGTATTCCAGTCGCAGATCGCTATTCCCGCTGGTCAGGAACCTGTTCTGGAGTGTAGTGGACTGACTGGTTGTCAGGTCGCGCGGGTTCGTGACCTCGGGTGCGGCGGCGGTAGTGGCAGCGGCGAGCGATGTCTTGGTGATGGCGTCGCCAGCGGGACCAGCTCAGCGCGTGGCTGATGCGCGAGCAGTGGTGTGACCGGGAGGAGCAAGCTGCCAGGAGGCGCCGGGTCTCTGCCACGGTCAGGGGGACGAGCGGGCCGCCCGAACCGTTTCTTCGTTTTCCTTTTCGAGGCCGTGGGCGGCCCGAGCTGCGAGGAAGGCGTGGGCGAGCATGGCCAGGGTGATGTGCCGGTACCAGCCCGGGTAGCGGCGGACTTCGTACTGGTCCAGGCCGCACTCGTTCTTCGCGGCCTGGAAGGCTTCCTCGATGGCCCAGCGGGTTCCGGCGACCCGTACCAGCTCAGCCCGACGGTGGTGCCGGTGGGTGCGTAGGCCAGGTAGTAGGCGATCTCGTCCGGGCGGGTGAGGCTCCGGCGGGCCAGTACCCACCGGTCGTGGGTGGGCTGGTCGCCGTCGAAGTCGGCGATGGCCGGCAGCCTCGCCGCGGCCCAGTCGTAGACGCGTGGACCTTTGGCGCCGTCCCCGCACGAGTGGCGCTCCCATGCCTCGTCGGGGGCCTGGGTGATCGCGAAGTCGATGCGGCCGATGGCGTGGACGTGCTGGGACTTCGGCACGGCCAGCACGTAGCCGACGCCGGTTTCTTCCAGCATGCGGCGGAAGCGCCATTCCCCTCCGTATGCCGAGTCCGCGGTCACCCAGGCGATCGGCAGCGGCGAGGCAAGCGCCCGCGCGACCATGACCCTGACCAGGTCGCCCTTGGTCGCGAAGTCCCGCTCACCGGGGATCTTCGCCGCGGCGCAGCGGTCCCGGTCCTGCGTCCAGGACTTGGGTACAGCTCCCGGTCCACCAGCGCCCGCCCCTTGAGGGTGGAGCAGGCGGCGAAGACGCCGCCCCTTGACCCCCAGCGGCCGGACGGGGTGCGGGGGAGTGGCCGTCAGTCCGGCGTCGCAGGTCAGGGCCCGATAGGTCCGGGCTCCTGTCCGAGTGAGCCGGGGTGCTTCTGTGAGTCCGTGAGTGACGTGTGAGAAGCACTGGCCGACCGCCCGCTGCCGCACGCTTCGCGAAGGTCGGCGTTGCCGACGAACTGGGTGGAGATTTCAGTCGGAGGACCGAAGCGGCCACTACGCCCAGCCCTGAGGAGGCGGACGCGATGTGCCGCGGGGTGACAGGTGATGATCAGCGAAAGGCAAGCCCTCAGGCTGGTGCTGGGAGTGTTCGGGCAGATGGCGGTGCGCACGGCTGCTCGGGCCGATGGCGACGGGCCACTGTGCTCGGAAGGTGACAAAGCATCGGGGCCGCGCAGGTTGGTGTCCCCGGCAGGGGACCCGGCCAGGTCTGGCAACGGGGCAGAGCCCGACCCGGGACACGCGGAAGAAGGGGCTTCCCCTGGTTCCGGGCGGGGGTTTCGCGGGACCGCGCGGGTCAGCTCGCCAGCACCGCGGCGGTCTCGGCGGCTGCGGCGTGCTCGCCGGGCCGGTCGGCCAGGATGGCGTGCGGGGTGGGCAGGTGGAGGTCGGCCGCGACGGCGTCGTGGTCGGACAGCCCCGGCCCCGGTCGGGTCGATGCCCCGTACGTCGACCACCGCTCGTGCCAGGGCAGCGGGCAGGCACATCGCGTGGCAGCGCCGGGCGGACCGTGGGTGTCGCTGTCGGGGATGGTCGGCGCGAGCGCCTTCTCCCGGCCGTGGGCGGCGGCAACTCCTCGCCCAGGCAGGGGCATCGAGCGGTACCCGAGGGGGGAGCGGACCGGCTGGACGCTACCGGCCCCATAGGCCGGGGGTGTCGGGGCGTGGGTGCCAGGG
>NZ_JBPQTQ010000141.1:0-15539 GCF_051386415.1 Streptomyces sp. URMC 129 | reverse complement strand
GTGCCGGGGGGCGGGGCGAACCGTTCGGCCTCGCGCGCCAGCAGCGCGGGGGTGAGGGTGCGGGCGAGCCGGCGCACGGCCGCGAAGTCGTGGTGGGAGACGACGAGGTGGTCGGGCCGTTCGGGCGCGGCGAGGATGCGGGCGAACGCGGCCCGGCCCTGGTCCTCGCTGATGCCTTCGCCCAGGGTCCGCAGGATGCCGTCCGCCGGGTCGCCGCCGTCCGGGCCGGAGGTCCCGGTGTCGGGCGGCGGGGCGGAGGAGCGGTCGATCTGCTCGCGCAGGCCGGTGAGGTCGTTGATCCGCTTGATCGCGAAGTCCGTGACGGTGACCAGGACCCGGCCGTCGGGGTCGAGGAGCTCGATGTCGCAGGACATGGTCTCGCCGGAGGAGTCGGCGGACTCCTTGGCCTCGACGTAGGCGTGGACGGTCGGCGTCAGGCCGTGCGCGATCCGCAGGCGGCGGTAGCTGAAGGGCAGGTAGTAGGTGTCGCGGGCGTGGACGCGGGCGGTGCCGCCGGCCGCGTCGAGGAGCGCCGGGTGCAGCAGGTAGTCCTCGACGTCGGCGGCGTGGGCGTCGTCGAGCCGGAGGGTGGCGAACACGCGGCGCGGGCCGACCCGGATCTCCCGCATGCACGTCCAGCGCGGTCCGAAGGAGAACTCGATGGGGCCGCCACGCTGGAACCGGTCGAGGCCGAGGCCCCGTTCGATCGCCTCGTCGGTGTCGAGGACGTCGGTGACGTCGCACGCGGCGAGCAGCGCGCCGAGGTCGCGGACGGTGTCGGGGCCCGGCTCGTGGAAGGTGACCGAGCCGCGCGCGTGGTCCTGCCACCCCGCCGGGCCGGTGCGGCTGCGGACCGCGAACCGCCACTGGCCGTCGCGGAGTTCCACGGTGGTGAAGACCTCGCGGGTCTGCCCGTCGGGCACGATCACCGGCGTCATGTAGAGCACGTCGTGGATCTCGGTGACCCGGCCGGTGGCGATTCCGGCCATGGCCGCGCGGACCAGCTCCAGGTAGGCCGTACCGGGCACGAGGCCGTGGCCCTGGATGCGGTGGTCGTCCACGATCCAGCTCTCGGCGGTGCTGAACACGGTGGCGTAGGTGCGGGACTCCGCCGTGCGGTGGACCAGGCGGTGGAGCAGCGGGTGCCCGGCCGGTTCCTCCCCCGCGCCGCTGTCGCCGGTGTCGCCGCTGTCGCCGCCGAGCCGGGTAAGGAGGCCGGCGGCCATGCCGACCTCGCGCCAGGTGTCCCAGGCGACGGACGTGACGGGCGTGCCGGTGGTGCGGCGCTTCCACTGGGCGAAGGCGTCGAGGAACGCGTTGGCCGCGCCGTAGTCGCTCTGGCCGGGGCCGCCGAGGACGGCGGTCACCGAGGAGCACAGCAGCAGGAAGTCGAGGTCGTCGTCGCGGCAGACGTGGTCGAGGACGAGGGTGCCGCGCGTCTTGGCGGCGAGCACCTGGTCGGCGTCCGCAGGGGACTTGGTGAGGAGCATGCCCCGGGACGGCAGCCCGGCGGCGTGGACGACGCCGTGCAGCGCGCCCGCCGCGTCGCGCAGCCGGGCGACGGCGCGGGCGGTCGCGTCGGGGTCGGTGACGTCGGCGCACAGCACGAGGGGGCGGGCGCCCAGCTCCACGAGGCGCCGCAGGCGCCGGATGCGGACGCTGGTGGGGTCCTGCTCGCCGTGGTCCCGCAGCCAGGCGTCCCAGGTGTCCTCGGCGGGGAACGGGGAGCGGCCGAGGAGGCCGATGACGGGCGCGGTGACGGTGGCGGCGATGTGTTCGGCGAGGGCGAGTCCGATGCCGCCCAGGCCGCCGGTGATGAGGTAGCCGCCGCCGTCGCGGAGTCCGCCGCCGCCGTCGCCCCCGGTGCCGGTGCCGGTGCCGGGGATCAGCGGCACGGTGTCGAAGTCGCGGATCCACCCGTGCCGTCCGCGCAGGGCGAGCTGCGGCTCCCCGGTGGGGTGGGTGAGCACGGCCCGCACCGCGCGGACCTGGTCGTCGCCGGGTGCGCCGGGGTCCAGGCCGGTGATGTCGAGGGCCCGGCAGGTGGTGTCCGGGATCTCCTGCGGGATGACGGTGCAGGCGCCGAGCAGGGTGGCGTTCTCCGGCTGGAGCGGCTCCTCGCCCGTCACGCTGTGGACGCCCCGGCACAGCACGTCGAGGGCCACCGGGACGGCGGGCCGCGCGTCGGAGAGGGCCTGGGCGAGGGCGAGGAGGCTGTCGAAGCCGGTCCGGCGCGCGGCGTCCAGCCGTTCGGGGGTGGGACCGTCCGGCGCGGGGCCGGCGGCGGCGCTCCACAGGTGGACCAGGCGGATCGTCCCGGGCGCGAGGGCGTCGAGGGACTTGACCAGGGTGGTCAGGTGGTCACGGTCGGCAGGGTCGAGGGTCCAGGCGCGGTCGCCGTCCTGGACGAGGTCCGGCCCTGCGGTGACACGGACGACGGGCGCGCCGTCCGCCGCCAGGTGGCGGGCCAGGGCGCCGCCGAGGCCGAGGTCGGCGCCGAGGACGACCCACAGGGCCGCGTCGTGGCGCGCGGCGGCCGGGGCGGGGGGTGGCGGCAGCCGCTTCCAGCCGGGCGTGGCGAACCAGTCGTCGAGCGGGCGGGCGGCCGGGGGCCGGTCGCGGGCGGCGTCGCCGTCGGGCTCCACCCAGTACCGCTGCCGCTGGAAGGCGTAGGTGGGCAGCCGCAGCGGGCGGCGCGGGGCGTCGCCGTGGAACGCGGTCCAGTCGACGGCCGCCCCGGCGCTCCACAGGGTGCCGAGGGCGGTCAGCAGGTGGGCGGCGTCGTCGTTCCGCTCGCCGGGGTGCGGCAGCGACGCGACGGCGGTCCTGCTGGCGGTCCAGGCGCGGTGCCGCTGGGCGAAGGTGGTCAGGGTCCGGCCGGGCCCGATCTCCAGCGGCACGAGGTCGGGTTCGGCGAGGAGGGCGTCGAGGGCGTCGGAGAAGCGGACGGGATGGCGCAGGTGAGTGCCCCAGTACGCGGGGCTGGTGGCCTGTTCGTCGGTGATCCAGGTGCCGGTGACGCCGGAGACGAACGGGAGGCGGGGGGCGTGCAGCGCGACGCCGCGGACCTCCGCGGTGAACGGCTCGACGGCGCCGTCCATGGCGGGCGAGTGGAAGGCGTGCGAGGTGTGCAGCCGGCGGCAGGCGACCCCGGCGGCGCCGAGCCGCCGCTCCAGTCCGGCGATGGCGTCGGCCGGGCCGGAGACGACGCTCAGCTCGCTGGAGTTGACGGCGGCGAGGCTCAGTCCCTCCCCCAGCCGGGCCGCGATCCCGGACTCGGGCAGGACCACGGAGAGCATGGCGCCGGTGGGCATCTCCTGCGTCAGGCGGCCCCTGGCGGCGACCAGCCGCACGGCGTCCGCCAGGGAGAACACCCCGGCGAGGCAGGCGGCGGTGAACTCGCCGACGCTGTGGCCGGCCATGGCCCGCGGCCGGACGCCCCAGGAGAGCCAGAGCTGGGCGAGGGCGTACTCCACGGCGAACAGGGCCGGCTGGGCGATCCGGGTCTGCCGCAGCCGGTCGGCCGCGGCCCCGGCCGGGTCGTCGGCGGCGAGGAGGAGGGCGCGCAGGTCCTCGCCCACGTGGGGGGCGAACAACTCGGCGCAGCGGTCGAGTTCGCGGGCGAAGACGGGCTCCGCCGGGTACAGGCCGCGGGCCATGCCGGCGTGCTGGGTGCCCTGGCCCGGGAAGAGGAACGCGACGGGCGCGGCCCGGTCCGGCGCGACGGTCGCGGGCGCGGCGGCACCGGCCAGGCGGCGCAGGGCGGTGACCGCGTCGTCGGTGTCCCGGCAGACGACGGCGGCGCGGTGGTCGAACGCGCGGCGGCGGTGGGCGAGGGTGTGGGCGACGTCGTCGAGGTCGGTGCCGGGGTGGCGCGCGAGGTGGTCGGCCAGGCGCGCGGCGTTGCCGGCCAGCGCCGCGTGGTTCTTCGCGGACAGCGGCAGTACGCGGGCCGGGCGGGCGGCGGCGGGCCGCTCGGGTGCGGGCGGCCCGGCGGGGGCCTCCTCCAGCACGACGTGGGCGTTGGTGCCGCCGATACCGAAGGAGCTGACACCGGCCCGGCGCGGCGCGCCGTCCGTGCGGGGCCAGGGCCGCAGCTCGGTGTTGACGAAGAACGGGCTCGCGTCGAGGGCCAGTTGGGGATTGGGCTCGGCGCAGTGGAGGGTGGGCGGAATGGCCTCGTGGCGCAGGGCGAGCACGGCCTTGATGAGGCCGGTGACGCCGGCGGCGGCGTCCAGGTGGCCGACGTTGCTCTTGACGGAGCCGAGGGCGCAGAAGCCGTGGTTCTCGGTGTGCTCGCGGAACGCCCGGGTCAGGGCGGCGACTTCGATGGGGTCTCCGAGCGGTGTGCCGGTGCCGTGGGTCTCGACGTAGCCGACGGTGGCGGGGTCGACGTCGGCCACGGCCAGCGCCTCCGCGACGACCTCGGCCTGGCCGTCGATGCTGGGCGCGGTGTAACCGGCCTTGAGGGAGCCGTCGTTGTTGACGGCGGTGCCCCGGATGACCGCGTCGACGGCGTCGCCGCCGGCGCGGGCGTCGGCCAGCCGGCGCAGCACGACGACGCCCGCGCCGTTGCCGGCGACGGTCCCGGCGGCGTCGGCGTCGAAGGCCCGGCAGTGCCCGTCGGGCGAGAGGATGCCGCCCTTCTCGTACAGGTAGCCGCTCTTCAGGGGGGCGGTGACGGCGACGCCACCGGCGAGCGCGATGTCGCACTCGCCGCCGAGGAGGCTCTGGCAGGCGAGGTGCACGGCGGTGAGGGAGGTGGAGCAGGCGGTCTGGACGGTGACGCCGGGGCCCTTCAGGTCGAGCTTGTAGGAGACCCGGGTGGCCAGGAAGTCCTTGTCGCTCGCCAGCAGGACACGGTGCATGCCGACGGAGTCCACGACCCGCCGGTTGTTCATCACGTTGAACAGCAGGTAGGAGTTGAGGCCGGCGCCGGCGAAGACGCCGATCCGCCCGTCGAACGTCTTCGGGTCGACGCCGGCCGTCTCCAGCGCCTCCCAGGCACATTCGAGGAAGACCCGGTGCTGCGGGTCCATCACCTCGGCCTCGCGGGGGCTGTAGCCGAAGAACGCCGCGTCGAAGCGGTCGGCGTCCGCCAGCACCCCCTTGGCCCGGACGTAGTCCTCCCGGCCCAGCAGGTCCGGGACGACTCCCGCGGCGAGCAGTTCCTCCTCCGGGAACGCGGAGATGCTCTCCTGTCCCCGGGCGAGGTTGTCCCAGAAGGTTCCGACATCGGGGGCGCCCGGGAAGCGGCCGGCCATGCCGATGATCGCCACCTGGCCGAGGTGTTCCTGATCTGGCTCTGACACTTCGATCACCTGTCTCCGCGGGAGAGAGCACGGCGGTCGGCCGCCTGCTGACGCCGGGTTCGGGACTGACGGCGGCTCTCGGCGCGTTCCCGCGCGCCGGAGCCGGGCGGGCCGGCCGGGGGGTTCCCGGACCGGCTGAGGTGGGCGGCCAGCGACCCGACGGTGGGGTGCTGGAACAGCTCGACCATGGACGGCTCGTGGCCGGTGGCGGCGGCGAGCCGGGTGCGGAGCCGGGCCATCAGCAGGGAGTGGCCGCCGAGGTCGAAGAAGTTGTCCTGGGTGCCGACGCGTTCGACGCCGAGCAGCTCGCGCCACAGGCCGGCGAGCGTGTCCTCCAGTCCGTCCCGGGGCGCGACGAACCGGCTGCCGAGGTCGGGCCGGGCGGCCTGCGGCTCGGGCAGCGCCTTCCGGTCGGCCTTGCCGCTGGAGGTGAGGGGGAACGCGGGCAGCACGGTGAAGGAGGCGGGCACCATGTACTCCGGCAGCCGCTCCCGCAGGTGGGCCGTCAGCTCGGGCACGCCCGGCGCGCCGCCGGGGCCCGGGGTGAGGTAGGCGGCGAGCCGGACGTCGCCGGGGGCGTGCTCGCGGGCGACGACGAGCGCCTCCCGCACGCCGGGGTGGCCGGCCAGGACGGCCTCGATCTCGCCCGGTTCGACGCGGAAGCCGCGCAGCTTCACCTGGTGGTCGAGGCGGCCGAGGAACTCCAGGGCGCCGTCGGAGCGGAAGCGGGCGAGGTCGCCGGTGCGGTAGAGCCGGGCGCCGGTGCCGGGGGCGAAGGGGTCCTCGATGAAGCGCTCGGCGGTCAGCTCGGGCCGGTTGAGGTAGCCGCGGGCCAGGTTGCGGCCCCCGATGTGGAGTTCGCCCGGCACCCCGGCGGGGACGGGCCGCAGCCGGCGGTCCAGCACGTAGACGCGGGTGTTGGCGATGGGGTGGCCGATCGGGACCGGGCGCGGATCGCCGTCGTCGCGGCAGGTCCAGGCGGTGACGTCGATGGCCGCCTCGGTGGGCCCGTACAGGTTGTGCAGCCGGGCGCCGGAACGGGCGAGGAAGCGGTCCTGGAGGTCGCGGGGCAGCTCCTCGCCGCTGCACAGGACGCGGCGCAGGGAGGTGCAGGTCTCGATCTCCTCCTGGAGGAAGACCTGGAGCATCGAGGGCACGAAGTGGACGGTGGTGACGCGCTCGTCGCGGATCGTCGCGGCCAGGTAGGCGCTGTCCCGGTGGCCGCGGGGGCGGGCGACGACCAGCGTGGCGCCGGTCATCAGCGGCCAGAAGAACTCCCAGACGGAGACGTCGAACGAGAACGGCGTCTTCTGGAGCACCCGGTCGTCGGGGCCGATGCGGTAGGCGTCCTGCATCCACAGCAGCCGGTTGCGGATGGCGGCGTGCACGTTCATCACGCCCTTGGGGCGGCCGGTGGAGCCCGAGGTGTAGATGACGTACGCCAGGTCCTCGCCGTCCACGGGCACCAGGAGGTCGTCGGGGGACTCGGCGGCCACCTCGTCGGCCAGCGCGTCGACGTCCAGCACCTCGCAGGCGGCCGGGGGCCGCGCGCCGAGCACCCGGCGCCGCGTCAGCAGCACGGGCGCGGCGGCGTCCGCGATCATGAACTCCAGGCGTGCGGGCGGCAGTCCGGGGTCGAGCGGGACGTAGGCGCCGCCGGCCTTGAGGATGGCGAGCAGGCTGACCACCAGTTCGACGGAGCGTTCCATGGCGACGCCGACCAGCACGTCGCGGCCGACGCCGCGTCTGCGCAGCAGGCGGGCGAGCCGGTTGGCCCGCGCGTTCAGCTCGGCGTAGCTCAGGCCGCGGCCCTCGAAGCGGACGGCCTCGGCGCCGGGGTGGCTGCGGGCGCGTTCCTCGACGCACTCGTGCACCCACCCCGCGCCGGGCCAGGCGCGGTCGGTGGCGTTCCAGTCGGTGAGGACGCGGCGGCGCTCGGCGTCGTCCAGCAGGTCCAGTTCGGCGACCGGGGTGTCGGGCCGGGCGACGACCTGCTCGGCCAGGCGCCGGAAGTGACCGGCCAGGCGGGCGATCGTGGCCTCCTCGAACAGGGCGCGGTCGTAGTCGAACCAGCCGCTGAGCCCGCCGCCCGCGTCGAACGCCTGGAGTTCCAGGTCGAACCGGGAGCCGGTGCTGCGCACCGGCACGCGCGTCAGCTCGGCGCCGCCCAGGGCGAGGGTGGGGACCGGCTCGCGGCCGTAGGAGAAGCTGACCTGGTAGACCGGGGGGCGGCTGAGGTCGCGGGCCGTGTTGAGTTCCGCGACGACCAGCTCGAACGGCACGTCCTGGTGGGCGTAGGCGCCGAGGCAGGCGTCCCGGACGCGCCGCAGGACCTCCGTGAAGCCGGGGTCCCCGGCCAGCTCGGTCCTGATCGGCAGGGTGTTGACGAAGTATCCGATCAGCGGCTCCAGTTCGGCGCGGTCCCGGACGGCGACCGGGACGCCCGTGACGATGTCGTCCTGGTCGCTGTAGCGGTGCAGCAGGATCTGGAAGACGGCCAGCAGCGCCATGTAGGGGGTGGCGCCGTGGCGGGCCGCCAGCGCGCCGAGGGCGCGCGTCAGCGGCTCGGGCAGCTCGACAGGGACGGAGCCGCCGTCGAAGCCCTGGACGGCGGGCCGGGGCCGGTCGGTCGGCAGGGCCAGGACGGCGGGCGCGCCCGTCAGCCGGTCGCGCCAGTACGCCAGGCCGTCCGCCCAGGTGCCGTCCGTCATCCGCTGGTGCTGCCAGGTGGCGAAGTCGCCGTACTGGACGACGGGTTCGGGCAGCGGCGAGGGCTTCCCTGCGGCGAACGCCTCGTACAGCTCGGACAGTTCGGTGAGGAACACGCCGGTCGACCAGCGGTCGGAGACCAGGTGGTGCATCGCCACCAGGAGGTACGCCTCGCCGGGCCCGGTCCTGGCGAGCTTCACCCGCAGCAGCGGTCCGGTGGCCAGGTCGAACGGCTCGGCCAGTTCGGCCGCGATCCGCTCCCGCCGGTCCTCCTCGGTCAGGCCGGGGCCCCCGAGGTCGATCTCCGGCACGTCGAGGGTCAGCCGCGCGGCCACGATCTGCGCCGGGGCGCCGTCGCGGAGCTGGAACGTGGTGCGCAGCGCCTCGTGGCGCCGCACGATCTCGTTGACGGCGGCGCGCAGCACGCCGGTGTCGAGGTGTCCGCGGACGTGGACGGCGCCGGGGACGATGTAGGCGGGGTTGTGGGGACGGAGCTGTTCGAGGAACCACATGCCGCGTTGCAGCACCGCGAGCGGGAAGGCGTTCTCCGGCTCGGTCAGGCCCCGTTCGGCGAGCAGTTCCTCGAAGCGGGCGCGCTGCGCGGGGGTGAGGGCGGCCAGCCGCGCGTCGAGGCCGGTCATGACAACCCTCCCGGCCGGTCGGCGTCGATGCGGTCCAGCAGCTCGGCGGCGACGTCCTCGAAGCGCGCCACGCGGCGGATCCCGGCACCGTCGCCGGAGGCGGCACCGGAGCCGTGGCCGGAGCGACGCCCGGCCGGGGCGGCGGGGGTGTCCGTGCCGTCGGGAAGCCGGTCGACGATGCCCGCGGCGACGCCGCCGATGGTGGCCTCGCCGAGGAACTCGGTGATGGGCACGGTGATGCCGAGGCGGTCGCGGATCTCGTTCCGCAGCTCCACGGCCATCAGGGAGTCGAGGCCGAGGCCGGTGAGCGGGTCGCCGGGGCCGATGGAGGTGGAGGAGGAGCCGAGCACCGCCCGGACGCTGCGCACGAACCGGTCGGTGAGCGTGGCGAGGCGGTCCTCGGGGGGCAGGGCCAGCAGCTCGTCGGCGGTGGGGATCGGGCTGGTGCGGCCCCGGCGGCGGGCGGCGCGCGCCGGTTCCGGCGCGTCCGGCCGGTCGTCCCCTGGCGTCGTGGCGGGGGCGCCGCTCCCGGCCGGGGACGGGGCCTCGCCGTCCCAGCCGCGTGGCGGCTGCCAGCAGCGGGTGGGGTCGAACGGGTAGGTGGGCAGCTCGACCCTGGCGCGCGTGTAGTCGCGGTCGAAGCCGGTCCAGTCGAGGTCCAGGCCGCGCGCGTACAGTTCGGCGACGGTGGACAGCAGGACCTCCCAGTCGTCCTGCCGGGGACGGAGGCTGGGCAGCAGCGTCAGGTCCTCGCCGGGCGGCACCGCGTCGGTGACCAGGCCGAGCAGCGTGGGCGCGGGACCGACCTCCACGAAGGTGCGGTAGCCCATGTCCCACAGCGTCCGCACGCCCCGGGCGAAGAGCACCGGGCGGCGGGTGTGCCGGGCCCAGTAGTCGGCGTCGGGCGCCTGGTCCCACGGCCACAGGCCGCCGGTGACGTTGGAGACGAGCGGGATGCGGGGGGCGGTGAACCGGATCTCCTTGGCGGCCAGCCGCAGCGGCTCCAGGACCGGCTCCATCATCGGGGAGTGGCCGGCGGAGGCGATGTGCAGCGGCTTGGTCCGCACGCCCCGGGCGGCGAAGCTCTCGACCACCGCCTCGACCAGCTCGCGTTCCCCCGAGATGGTGGTGTTCTCCGGGCCGTTGACGGCGGCGACGGCGATCCGGTCGGGGAGGGCGGCGACGGCCGCGGCGACCTCGGTCTCGGGCGCGAACACCGCGGCCATCGTGCCGGGCAGGGAGTGCTCCTGGATGAGGGCGGCGCGCCGCACGGCGAACGTCAGGCCGTCCTGGAGGGACATGGCGCCCGCGACGCAGGCCGCGACGACCTCGCCGAAGCTGTGGCCGAGGACGGCGGCCGGTTCGAGGCCCCAGGACCGCCACAGCTCCGCCATGGCGTACTCCACGACGAAGGTGGCGGGCTGGGCGTAGGCGGTGTCGTTGATCCGCCCGTACTCCGGGTCGTCGGGGTCCCCCGGGTGGAGGACGGAGAGCAGGGGCCGGTCCAGCAGCGGGCGCAGGATCTCGGCGCAGCGGTCGACGGCGGCCCGGAAGGTGGGCTGCGTCGCGTACAGCTCGCGGGTCATGCCGGGGCGCTGGGCGCCCTGGCCGGTGAAGAGGAACACGACGCCGGGGCCGGTGTCGCCGGTGGCGGGGGCCTCGCCGAGGGCGATGCCGTCGGCGGGCTCGCCGCGCACGAAGTCGGCGAGCGCGGCGGCGATCTCCCGCTCCCCGGTGCCGACGGCGGCGAGGCGGTGCCGGAAGTGGGCGCGGCCGGTGTTGGCGGAGAAGCAGATGTCGGGGAGCGTGCCGGGGGCGGCGGCGCGCAGCCGGTCCTGGTACCGGCGGGCCAGCTTCACCAGGGCCGTCTCGCTCCTGGCGGACAGGGCCAGCACGGAGCGGGGGCGGCGGTCGTCGGGGGCGGGCACGGGGCGCGGCGGCGCCTCCTGGACGATCAGGTGGGCGTTGGTGCCGCTCAGGCCGAAGCTGCTGACGCCCGCGGTGCGCGGTCCGTCGCCCGGCGCCCAGGGGGTCAGCTCGGTGGGGACGCGGAAGGTGGTGCCCTCGAAGGAGATGTTGGCGTTCAGGCGCTCGAAGTGCAGGTTGGGCGGGATGGCGGCGTGGCGCAGGCAGAGCACGGTCTTGATGAGCCCGGCGATCCCGGCCGCCGCCTCCAGGTGGCCGATGTTGGTCTTGACGGCGCCGAGGTGGACGGGCGCGCCCGCGGGGCGGCCGTAGACCTCGGCCAGGGCCTCGGCCTCGATGGGGTCGCCGAGCCGGGTGCCGGTGCCGTGCGTCTCGATGTAGGTGACGTGGTGGGGCTCGACGCCGCTCGCGCTCAGGGCGGAGCGGAACACCTCGCGCTGGGCCGCGCCGTTGGGGGCGGTGATGCCGGAGCTGCGGCCGTCCTGGTTGACGGCGCCGCCGCGCAGCACCGCGAGCACCCGGTCGCCGTCGCGGACCGCGTCGGACAGCCGCTTCAGGACGACGATGCCGCAGCCCTCGGCGCGGACGTAGCCGTCGGCGGCGTCGGAGAACGTGGCGGCGCGGCCCTGCCGGGACACCGAGCCGAACTGGGAGAGGGAGATGAGCAGCAGCGGCGACAGCACCACGTTGACGCCGCCGCCGAGCGCCATGTCGCACTCCCCGGCGCGCAGGCTCTGGCACGCCTGGTGGACGGCGACCAGGGAGGAGGAACAGGCGGTGTCGACGGTGATGTTGGGGCCGCGCAGGTCCAGCAGGTACGCGATGCGGCCGGGGATGAAGCTGAGGGCGGTGCCGGAGCTGGTGTAGGCGGAGACGTCGAGGGGGTGGCGGATCCGCGAGGTGATGTAGTCCCAGCTCGCCGCGCCCATGAAGACGCCGGTGCGGCTGCCGGCGAGGGCGGCCGGGGACTGGCCGGCGTTCTCCAGCGCCTCCCAGGCCACTTCGAGGGCGAGGCGCTGGTGCGGGTCCATGGCCAGGGCCTCGCGCCGGGAGATGCCGAAGAAGTCGTGGTCGAAGCGGTCGACGCGGTCGAGGAAGCCGCCGGAGCGGGTGCCGATCCGGCCGGGGGTGCGGGGCTCCTCGGCGTAGAAGGCGTCGACGTCCCACCGGTCGGCCGGGATCTCGCGGACGGCGTCCACGCCCTCGCTGAGCAGCTTCCAGTACGAGTCGGCGTCGGTCACGCCGCCGGGGAAGCGGCAGCCGAGGCCCACGACGGCGATGGGTTCGGACCGGGCGCGTTCGTACTGTTCGACCTGGCGCTGCAATCGCTCCATCGCCAGGTAGGCGCTCTTCAGCGTGGCGGCCGATGTCAGCGCCTGTTCCGGTGACGTCATGGCTGACCCCCTTCGTCGATCTGTTGCGTCTTGGCCAGCAGGAGCGCTTCGAGTTCGGTGACGGACAGTCCGTCGAGGTCCGGCGGCGGCGCCTCGGCGGGTGCGGTGGCCGCGGTGGGTGCGGCCCGTGGCGGGGCGGCGGCCGGGACGGTGGCCGGGACGGTGGCCGGTCCGTCGGCCGGGGCGGCGTCCAGCGGGATGTCCATGCGCTCGGCGAGGAACGGCACCAGCGCGTCGATCGTCGGGAAGCGCCAGGTGAGGGTGGAGGGCAGCTCCACCTGGAGGGATGCCTCCAGTCCCTTGCGGAGTTCGAGGGACATCAGCGAGTCGAAGCCCATGCTCGACATCGGCGCGGTGGTGTCGATCCTGGACGGCTCCAGGCTGATCACGCGGGCGGCCTCGGCGCGGCAGTGCTCGACGAGGAGGGCGCGGCGCCTGCGGCCGGGCTCGACGGCGAGGAGCTTGCGGCGTACCTCGCCCAGCCGGCGGGGGCCGTGCGCCGTCCCGTCCCGTTCGGCGCCCCCGGTCCCGTCCCCGTGGCCCGTGGCGTCGGGCAGGGTGCCCAGGAGTCCGGGCGGCGTGCCGTTCGCGGCCTCCGCGCGGAGCCCGGCGCGGTCCAGCGGCAGCACGGCGGCCTGGACGGTGGCGTCGCGCAGCAGCCGGTCGAGGGCACGGATGCCGTCGTCGGGGGCGATGCTTCCGATGCCGCGCGCGGCGAGCGCGCCGCCCCGGTCGGGCCGGGCCGCGAGGCCGATCTCGGCCCAGGGTCCCCAGTCGATGCTGAGGGCGGGCAGGCCCAGGGCGCGGCGGTGGTGGGCCAGGGCGTCGAGGAAGGCGCTCGCGGCGGCGTAGTTGCCCTGGCCGGCCGAGCCGAGGAGCGCGGCGGCCGAGGAGTACAGGACGAAGAAGTCCAGGTGCCGGTCGGCGGTGGCGCGGTGCAGGTGCCAGGCGCCGGCGGCCTTGGGTTCCGCGACGGACCGGAACCGGGCCCGGTCCAGGCCGGTGAGCAGCCCGTCGTCCAGGACGCCGGCGGCGTGGACGACGCCGGCGAGCGGCGGCATGGCGCGGTCGATGGCGGCGAGGACGTCCGCGATGCCGTCGGGGCGGGAGACGTCGGCGGCGACGACCGCGACGTCGGCGCTGGTCCGCAGTTCCTCGACGGCCCGCTCGGCGTCGGGCGAGGGGGCGCCGCGCCCGGCGAGGACCAGGTGGCGGGCGCCCTGGTCGGCCAGGTAGCGGGCGGTGCGCAGGCCGAGGGCGCCGAGGCCGCCGGTGATGAGGTAGGTGGCGCCCGGCCGGACGGGGGGCCGGTCGGGGGGCGCGGCGATCCGCTCCCGCGCGCCGGGGCGGAGCACCAGCTTGCCGGTGTGCCGGGCCTGCGCCATGCGGGCGAACGCGGTACCGGCCTCGGCGTACGGGTGGCTCGTCACGGGCAGCGCCCCGAACTCGCCGCGCTCGAATCCGGCCAGCACCTCCGCGAACAACTCCGCGATGAGGCCGGGCTGTTCGTGGAGGGAGCGTTCGAGGTCGACGGCGAAGAAGGCCCGGTTGTGCTTGAACAGGCCGAGGCCGACGTGGCTGTTGTCGTAGATGTCGCGCTTGCCGATCTCGACGAACCGGCCGCCGGGCGCGAGCAGTTCGAGGCCGCGCAGCAGCGCCTCGCCGGAGGCGGAGTTGAGGACGACGTCGACGCCCCGGCCGCCGGTGAGGTCCGTGATCTCGTCGGCGAACCGCAGGGAGCGGGAGTCCATGACGTGCGCGACGCCGAGGGTGCGCAGCAGCTCCCGCTTCTCGTCGGTGCCCGCCGTGGCGTAGACCTCGGCGCCGCGCCGCCGGGCGACCTGGAGGGCGGCGAGGCCGACGCCGCCGGTGGCGGAGTGGATGAGGACCTTCTCGCCCGCGCGGAGCCGGGCGAGGTGGTCCAGCCCGTGGACGGCGGTCAGGTACGCGATGGGCACGGCCGCCGCCTGCTCGTCGCTCAGCCCCGCGGGCCGGGGTGCCACCAGGTCGGCGGCGACGGTGACGAACGCGGCCATGCTGGACGGCGCGGCGGCCATCACGGGGTCGCCGACGCGGAAGCGGTCGACGCCCTCCCCCACGGCGGTGATCCGGCCGGCGCACTCGGCGCCGAGCGGGACGGTGCCGTCCGGGGCCCCGGGGTAGGTGTCCAGCGCCTTCAGGACGTCGCTGAAGTTGAGGCCGGCGGCGGCGACCTCGATCTCGACCTGCCCCGGTCCCGGCGCGGTCCGCTCCCACAGCGTGGGGGTCAGGCTGTCGAGACTGCCGGGCCGGGCGGCGAGGATCCGGTGGTTGCCGTCCCGTTCGGGGACGAACGTCCACCGCGGCCGGTCGGCCGCGGCGGCCGGGGCGGCGGGTGTCCACGGCCGGAGCGCCGGGGTGAGGCGCCGGTCGCCGCGCAGGGCGACCTGGTCGCCGCCGTTCTCGCGCGAGAGTTCGTCGAGGAGGGCGGTGCTCTCGCCGGGGGGGCGGGCCGGGTCGAGGTCCACGATCAGGGGCCGCAGCTCGCCGTGTTCGAGGGTGATCACGCGGGCCAGGCCCCAGGCCGGGGCCTGGGCGACCGCGGCGCTGTCGCCGGGGGCGGCGGCCTGGGCGCCGCGGGTGAGGAGCACCAGCCGGGGGGCCGGGCCGGGGCGCTGTCCGGCCGCGAGCGCCTGGACCAGGTGCAGGACGGGGAGGGTCGCCGCCTCGTGGGCGGCCCACAGCTCCTCGGGCCCGCCGTCGGCGGGCAGTCGGGCGTCCAGGGTCCAGCCGTGCACGATCCCGGCGGGGGCCGGGCCGGTGTCGTCCAGGTCGGCGAGGAGCGCGGCGTAGTCCTCGGGGCGGCCGGGGTCGATCTCGTACCGGTCCGGGCCGAGCCGGCGGTAGCGGGGGCCGGGGGTGACGGTGACGGAGGTGCCACCGCGGGCGGGCAGGGCGGCGGCCAGGCCGTCGCAGACGCCGTCGCGGTCGGCCAGCAGCAGCCACCGGCCGGTGTCCGTCGCGGCGGCGGGCCCGCCGGGCGCCGTCTCGCGCCACTCGACGGCGAAGAGCGCCTCGTCCAGCGGGTCGGCGGCCCCGGCCGGGTCGAGGCGGCGCAGCGCCAGGCCGGAGATCTCCGCGACGGCGGTGCCGTCGTCGGCGTACAGGGTGACCCGGGCGCCGGTGATCTCCCCGGCGCCGGGGCCGGGGGTCCCGGCCACGGCGTGGGCCCACCGGGGCGCGGCGGGGCGCTCGGTCAGGAGCGTGAACCGTCCGGCGCCGACCGGGAGATGGCTCGCGAGCGCCCAGGTGTCCTCGGCGCCGAGCGCGCCGGCGAGGGTCTGGAGCGCGCTGTCGAGCACCGTGGGGTGGAGGAGGTACGCGCCGCGGTCGGGGGTGAGGTCGGCGCGGGGGCGGAGCCGGGCGACGGCCTCCCCCGCGCCGCGCCACAGGTGTTCGATGCCCCGGAACGCGGGGCCGTACTGGAGTCCGGCGGCGTGCAGCGCGGCGTAGTAGGCGTCGGCGGGGGTGTCGAGGCGGCAGCGGTCGCGGGCGGCGGCGAGGGGGGCTGTCTCTTA
>NZ_JBPQTQ010000140.1:0-15877 GCF_051386415.1 Streptomyces sp. URMC 129 | reverse complement strand
CCGCCGGGGCGGGGGGTGCCGCCGCCCTTGGTCGGGGGGGTGCCGTGGGACAGGTCCGCGCGGCGGGACTCGATCATGCGCGTGACCGCGGGGCGGTCGGCGTGGGTGTGCTCGTAGTCCAGCAGCGTGTCCAGCTCCGGCGGGGACAGCGACTTGATGCGGTGGGCGATCTCCCCGGTGGGAAGGCCGTCGTAGTTCTGGATCGGGGGAATGGCGTCGTCGTGGTGCATGGCTGGCGAGTACCTCTCAGGGAAGCGGCTGACCGCCGGTGGCGTTCATGATTTCGGCCGTCACGTAGCTCGCGTCCTGGGACGCGAGGAAGACGTAGGCGGGCGCCATCTCCGCCGGCTGGGCGGCGCGGCCGAGACGGGACGAGGCGCCGAACTCGCTGGTGTCCGGCATCGTGGACGGGATCAGCGGGGTCCACACCGGGCCGGGGGCCACGGCGTTGACGCGGATGCCGTGCTGGGCGACGTGCGCGGCCAGGCCCTTGGTGAACGTGACGATGGCGCCCTTGGTCATGGCGTAGTCCAGCAGCGGCGGGCTGGGCTGGTACGCCTGCACGGACGTGGTGTTGATGATGCTGCCGCCCGCCGGAATGTGGGGCAGGCACATGCGGGTCAGCCAGAACATGCCGTACAGGTTCGTCCGCATCACGCGGTCGAACTGCTCGGTGGTGATCTTCTCGATGCTCTCCGGCTGGGCCATCTGGTAGGCCGCGTTGTTGACGAGGATGTCGATCCGGCCGCCGAACTCCGCGACCGCCCGCTCCGCGAGGCGGCGGCACTCGTCCTCCTCGCGGATGTCGCAGGGCAGCGCGACCGCGCGCCGGCCCGCCTCGGTGACCAGGCGGGACGTCTCCTCGGCCTCCGCCGCCTCCTCCGGCAGGTGGCTGAAGACCACGTCGGCGCCCTCGCGGGCGAAGGCCAGCGCCACCGCGCGGCCGATGCCGGAGTCGCCGCCGGTGATCAGGGCGTGGCGGTCGCGGAGGCGGTCGCAACCCCGGTAGGAGTCCTCGCCGTGGTCGGGGCGGGGGGCCATCTCCTCGGTGTCGCCCGGGTGTTCCTGTGACTGCTGGGGGAACTCCGGTCGCGGGTGGCGCCGCGTCGGGTCCGCCGGGTCCGTCGGGTTCGTCGTCATCGACATCGGGGGTCCCTTCGTCCATCGCGTTCGGGTCGTTCGGGTGTCAGTGCTTCCGGTGCCGGGCGTGGCGGCGGCCGTCCCGTTCCGCCGACTCGTCGCCGCCGGCCAGGAGTTCCTGGAGCTTCGACTTGATGCCCTTCTTGACCACCGAGCCCCGGTCCGCGTCGCCCTTGAGCAACGCCTTCGCGGTGGACTCCAGTTGCTCCCAGGTCGCGGACGGCGGGATGGGCGGGATCGCCGGGTCCGTCATGAACTCCACGACGGCCGGGCCCGGCGCCGACAGCGCCTCGCTCCAGGCGGCCTCCACGTCCTCGGGCCGCTCCACCCGCACGCCGGACAGGCCGAGGGTGCGCGCGAAGGCGGCCACGGACACGTCGGGCAGTTGCTGCGACGGCAGGAACTGCGGGGCGCCGGACATCGCGCGCATCTCCCAGGTCACCTGGTTGAGGTCGCGGTTGTTCCACACGCCGATCACCAGCCGCGGATCCTGCCAGGCGTGCTGGTACTTGGCGGCCGTGATCAGCTCGGCCATGCCGTTCATCTGCATCGCGCCGTCACCGGCCAGGGCCACCACCGGCCGGTCGGGGTGGGCGAACTTGGCGCCGATCGCGTACGGCACCGCGCAGCCCATGGTGGCGAGGGTGCCGGAGAGCGAGCCGCGCATCGTGCCGCGCATGGTGATGTGGCGGGCGTACCAGTTGGTGACCGAGGCGGAGTCGACGGTGATGATCGCGTTGTCCGGCAGCAGCGGGTCGAGGCGGTGCGCGACGTACTGCGGGTTGATCGGGTCGGCGGAGACCAGCTCGGCCTGCCGGGTCAGGGCGTCCCGCCAGCGGTCCATGGCGGCGGCGATCCGCTCGTGCCGCTCGGCCGCGTCGCTTCTCTGGCGCAGCAGCGGCAGCAGGCGGCGCAGGGTGACGCGGGCGTCGCCGACGAGGTTCACCTCGTACGGGTACCGCATGCCGACCATGCCCGGGTCCACGTCGATCTGCACGCCCCTGGCCCGGCCGAACTCCGGCAGGAACTGGCTGTAGGGGAAGCTGGACCCGATCGCGATCAGCGTGTCGCAGTCCCGCATCAGCTCGTAGGAGGGGCGGGTGCCGAGCAGCCCGATGGTGCCGGTGACGTACGGCAGCGTGTCGGGCAGCGCGTCCTTGCCGAGCAGCGCCTTGGCGACACCGGCGCCCAGGGTGGTGGCCAGCTCCTCGACCTCGGCGCGGGCCCCGGCGGCGCCCTGGCCGATGAGGATCGCCGTGTCCGTACCGGAGTTGATGACCTCGGCGGCGCGCCGCAGGGCGTCCTCGGTCGGGGCGGTGGTCCAGGCGCTGAAGTCCCGGCTGGAGGGCACCATCTTGAACGCGTGGGCCGGCGGCTCGTAGTCGAGGGTCTGCACGTCGGCCGGGACGATCACGACGGCCGGCGCGCGGCGGGAGCAGGCGCTGCGGACGGCGCGGTCCAGCACGTTGGGCACCTGCTCGGGGACGTTGACGGTCTCCAGGTAGACGGCGACGTCCTTGAACAGGCTGTGCAGGTCGACCTCCTGCTGGTAGGAGCCGCCCATGGCGCTGCGGTTGGTCTGCCCGACGAGGGCGAGGACCGGCACGTGGTCGAGGGCCGCGTCGTACAGGCCGTTGAGGAGGTGGATGGCGCCGGGCCCGGAGGTGGCGGTGCACACGCCGAGCTTTCCGCTGAACTTGGCGTAGCCGACGGCCTGGAAGGCGGCCATCTCCTCGTGCCTCGCCTGCACGAAGCGGGGCTCGTTCTCCGCCCGGCCCCACGCGGCGAGGATGCCGTTGATGCCGTCGCCGGGGTAGCCGTAGACCACCTCGACGTCCCATTCGCGCAGCCGCGCGAGAATGTGGTCGGCGACTGTCTCGCTCATCTCGCTTCCTTTCGAAAGAGGTCGGGGGGCGGCACAGGTCAGGGGCGCCGGCCGACGCCGGTGGCGAACTCGGAGAAGCGGCCGTGCCGCAGGCGCGGGCGCAGCGGCGGGGTGGGCGCGCCGGTGCCGTGCCGGAGGCCGTCGACCAGGTCGAGCAGGGCGTCCTCCGCCGTGAACCGCGGGGTCCAGCCCAGTTCCTCGGCCGCGCGCGTGCAGTCCATGACCGGCAGCCGCAGCAGCGCGTCGAAGAGCTGCGGCTGGGCGGGCGTCAGGCGGGCGCGCCAGGCGGTGGCCAGCGCGGTCCGCAGCACGGCGCGCGGTAGGCGCAGCACGCGGGCGTCGAACAGCCGGGCCAGCAGCGCGGCGTCGACCACGGGGTCGGCGGCCAGGTTGAACGCGCCGTGCACCGGGCGGGTGACGGCGAGCCGGTACGCCTCGGCCGCGTCGCTGGTGCGCAGCACCTGGAACCGCAGGCCGGGAACGTCGGGCACGACCGGGGTCAGGTGCGGGCGGACCAGCGGGCCGAGGACCAGGGGCCCGAGGAACAGGCGCCGCTGCTCGGCGGCGGCTTCGCGGGCGAAGAGGAAGCCGGGCCGCATGCGGACCACGCGGGTGTCGGGCCGCTCGTACTCGAAGGCGTCCAGCAGCCGCTCCACGTACGCCTTCTCGCGGCTGTAGGGCGCGTCGGGCCAGCCGTGCGTGGGCCAGCTCTCGTCGACGGCCTCGTCCTTGGGGCCGGGCGAGTACGCGCCGACGGAGGAGGCGACGACGAGCGCCGGGACGCGGGCGGCGGCCACGGCGTCGAGGAGGCGGGCGGTGCCGAGCGCGTTGGCGCGCCAGGTCGTCAGGGGGTCGCGGGCGGGCTGGATCATCCAGGCCAGGTGCACGACGACGTCGGCGTCGCGGAAGTGGTCGGTCAGCTCGGCCCGCGCGGCGTCGCCGTCCCGCAGGTCGACCGGCGCCCAGGTCGTCTTCTCGACCGGCCAGTCGGGGACGCGGCGGGCGAGGCCGAGGACGGAGGCGACGGCCGGGTCGCCGGCGAGGGCTCGGACGAGGTGGCTGCCGACGTTTCCCGTCGCGCCCACCACGACGACGCGCAGGCCGTCCTTGTCCATGGACATCGGCACACGGTCCTTTCGCACGGGGATGGGCCCGGGTACCCGCGCGCCGCCGACAGAACACCCCGTTTGCCCGATTTTCGGGGGGGTACTTGGAGGCGGTCGTTGACGAAAGGAGATGACATGCGGTTTCGACACGCTGTCGTCACCGGCGGAGCCGGATTCCTGGGTTCGCACCTGTGCACCGCGCTGCTCGACCGGGGAGCGGCTGTCACCTGCATCGACGACATGTGCACAGCGGACCCGGCGAACATCGCCCATCTGCGGGACCGGCCCGGCTTCACGGTCCGGCACGCCGACGTCGTGCAGCCGTTCGACGTCGGCTCCCCCGTCGACCTGGTGCTGCACTTCGCGTCCCCGGCCTCGCCGGCCGACTATCTGCGGCTGCCGATCCACACGCTGGAGACCGGCAGCCTCGGCACCCGCAACGCCCTGGTCCTGGCCCGCGAGCACGGAGCCCGTTTCGTGCTGGCCTCGACCTCCGAGGTGTACGGCGACCCGCGGCAGCACCCGCAGAGCGAGACGTACTGGGGACACGTCAACCCGGTCGGGCCGCGCAGCGTGTACGACGAGGCCAAGCGGTTCGGCGAGGCGCTGACCACGGCAGAGGCGGAGGCGAACGGCACGGACACCGGCATCGTGCGGCTGTTCAACACGTACGGGCCCAGGATGCGCGGCCACGACGGGCGGGCGGTGCCGACGTTCATCCGGCAGGCGCTGGCCGGCGAGCCGCTGACGGTGACCGGGGACGGGCGGCAGACCCGTTCCCTCACCTATGTGGACGACACGGTGCGCGGGGTGCTGGCGATGGCGGAGTCCGACCTGCGCGGGCCGGTCAACATCGGCAACCCCGTCGAGATCACCATGGGGGATCTGGCGCGCCTGGTCATCCGCCTGACCGGCTCGGACTCGACCGTGCGGTTCATCGAGCGGCCCACCGACGACCCGACCGTGCGCTGCCCCGACATCACCCTGGCGCGCGGAAAGCTCCAGTGGGAGCCGGAGGTCCCCGCCGAAGAGGGTTTGGCCCGCACCATCGCCTGGTACCGGGAACCCGTCACGTCCAGAGCCGCCTGAGCCCGGCGTCCCGACATCCCGACCCCGAGCCCGGAGGGCCCTTCATGCGCGTACTCGGAATCAACGCCCTGTTCCACGATCCCGCCGCGGCCCTCGTCATCGACGGCCGCACCGTCGCGGCGGCGGAGGAGGAACGCTTCTCGCGCCGCAAGCACGGCAAGCGGCCGGTGCCGTTCGCGGCCTGGGAGCTGCCGGAGAAGGCGGCGGCCTGGTGCCTGGGGCAGGCCGGGCTGCGGCCCGAGGACCTGGACGCGGTCACCTACTCGTTCGACCCGGCGCTGGCCCGGCCCGCCGACGCGATGGGCCTGCACGACCCGTGGGACCACCTGCGGCTCACCTACGCGCGGGAGGCGCCGAACTTCCTGGCCACCGCGCTGCCGGGGCTGGACCCGGAGCAGGTGCGGTTCGTGCCGCACCACATGGCGCACGCCGCGTCGTCGGCGTTCGCGGCGCCGTTCGCGGAGAACTCCTCGGTGCTGGTGCTCGACGGCCGGGGCGAGTCCGCCTCGCACCTGGCGGCGCGGCGCGTCGGGGAGCGGCTGGAGCCGCTGCGGAGCCAGGAGCTGCCGCACTCGCTGGGCCTGGTGTACGAGGAGCTGACCGAGCACCTCGGCTTCCTGCGGTCCAGCGACGAGTACAAGGTGATGGCGCTGGCCTCCTACGGCAGCCCGCGGTACCTGTCCGAGCTGCGCCGTCACGTCCACCCGACGGGTGACGGCGGCTTCGTCGCGGCCGGCGTGCCGTGGACGGAGTTCACCGAGCCGCGCCGCCCGGCCGAGGCGTGGACGCAGGCGCACGCGGATCTCGCGGCCAGCGCGCAGCGGTGCCTGGAGGAGACGCTGCTCGACCTGGTCCGCTGGATCCACGGCCGCACGGGCGACGAGATCCTGACGATGGCGGGCGGGGTGGCGCTCAACTGCGTGGCCAACTCCCGTATCGCCCGCGAGGGCCCGTTCCGCCAGGTGTGGGTGCAGCCGGCCGCCGGGGACGCGGGGACCGCGCTGGGCGGCGCGCTGCTGCACGCGGCGGTCGCGGACCCGGCGCCGGTGGAGCCGATGCCGGGCGCCGACCTGGGGCGCGGCTGGTCGGACGCGGAGCTGGAGGCGTGGCTGAAGACGGCGGGCGTGCCGTTCGAACGGCCGCAGGACGTGGCGGCGACCGTCGCGCGGGCCCTGGCGGAGAACCAGGTCGTCGCGTGGTTCCAGGGCCGGTCGGAGTTCGGGCCGAGGGCGCTGGGGCACCGGTCGCTGCTGGCGCACCCGGGCCGGTCGGGCAATCTGGAGCGGCTGAACGACATCAAGGGCCGCGAGCAGTTCCGGCCGGTGGCGCCGATGGTGCTGGCGCGGCGGGCGGCGGAGGTGTTCGACGGGCCGCTGCCCAGCCCGTACATGCTGTTCGTGCACGAGGTGCGCCCGGCGTGGCGGGACCGGATCCCGGCCGTGACGCACGTGGACGGCACCGCGCGGGCGCAGACGGTGGACCCGGCGGCCGAACCGCTGGTCGGGCGGATGCTGGCGGTCTTCGAGGAGCTGACCGGGCTGCCGGTGGTCGTCAACACCAGCCTCAACACGGCGGGCCGCCCGATGGTGGACGACCCCCGGGACGCGCTGGAGTGCTTCGGCTCGGCGCCGGTGGACCTGCTGGCGATCGGCCCGTTCGTGGTGCGGCGCGGCCCGTTCTTCGCCGGTGACGCGCACGGCGAGCGGACCGGGCGGACCGGGCAGGCGGAGGCGCTGACGGAGGAGCGGGAGGCGGCGCGGTGAGCGGGGCGGGAACGGACGCCGGCCCGCTCGTGGACTACGCGGTCGTCATCCCGACCCTCGGGCGGCCGAGCCTCGGGCGGGTGCTGGCCGCGCTGGCGGGCGGCGAGGGCCCGCCGCCGGCGCGGATCGTGCTGGTGGACGACCGGCCGCCGCACGACCCGACGCCGCTGCCGGTGGCGGTGCCGTTCGCGCTGCGCCACCTGGTGGAGATCGTGCCGGGCCGGGGCGCGGGCCCGGCCGCCGCGCGGAACGCGGGGTGGCGGCGGGCGCCCGAGCCGTGGATCGCGTTCCTCGACGACGACGTGGTGCCGGAGCCCGGCTGGGCCGCCTCGCTCGCCGCCGACCTGTCCGCCGCCGAGCCGGACATCGCGGGCGTGCAGGGCCGGATCACGGTGCCGCTGCCGGAGAACCGGCGCCCCACGGACTGGGAGCGGAACACGGCCGGGCTGGCCACGGCGCGCTGGATCACCGCCGACATGGCCTACCGCCGGAAGGCGCTGGAGGCGGTGGGCGGCTTCGACGAGCGGTTCCCCCGGGCGTTCCGGGAGGACGCGGATCTGGCGCTGCGCGTGCTGGCGGCGGGCTGGATCCTGGCGGTGGGCGAGCGGCGGACCACGCATCCGGTGCGCCCCGCCGACGCGTGGGTGTCGGTGCGCACCCAGGCGGGGAACGCGGACGACGTGCTCATGCGCCGCCTGCACGGCCGAGACTGGTGGGCGCGGGCCGAGGCGCCGCGCGGGCGGCTGCGCCGCCATCTGGCGATCAGCGCCGCGGGCGCGGCGGCGCTGGCGGCCGTCGCGGCGCGGCGGCCGGGTGCGGCGGCCTGGTGCGCGGGCGCGTGGCTGGCGGGCACCGCCGAGTTCGCCGCCGCGCGGATCCTGCCGGGGCCGCGGACCGCCGAGGAGATCCGCCGGATGGTGCTGACCAGCGCGGCGATCCCGCCGGTGGCGGTGTGGCACTGGCTGGCCGGTCAGGTGCGGCACCGGGGCGTGCGGCCCGCGCCGGCCCCCCGGCTGCCCGTTCCCCCTGCCGGGGGCAGTGCGGTGGTCCCACCGTTTGAGATGGTCAATTCGGGCAACTCAGTCGTTCATGACTAAAACCTCGATACCCGCGAAAAGGCGACCGAGGCCCCGGCGGGCGGCGGACGGCCCGTGGCTGCTGTCCCCACCGGCCGCGTCGCCCCCGCCGCCGCCGCCACCGTCCGCGGCGCCGCCGGCCGGGCTGGGCGCGGTGCTGTTCGACCGGGACGGCACCCTGATCGAGGACGTTCCCTACAACGCCGACCCCGCCCTGGTCCGGCCGTTCCCCCGGGTCCGTGAGGCCCTCGACGCCCTGCGGGCACGCGGGATCGCGCTCGGGGTGGTCAGCAACCAGTCCGGCGCGGCGCGCGGCTATTTCGGACGGGACGGCGTCGAGGCGGTCCGGCGGCGCGTCGAGGAGCTGCTCGGGCCGTTCGGCGTGTGGGCGGTCTGCCCGCACGCCCCCTGGGACTGCTGCGCGTGCCGCAAGCCCGCCCCCGGGCTGGTGCTCGCGGCCTGCGCGCGGCTGGGCGTCCCCGCCGCGCCCACGGCGGTCGTCGGCGACATCGGCAGCGACATGGCGGCGGCGCGCGCGGCCGGGGCGCGCGGGGTGCTGGTCCCGACGCCGGTCACCCGGCGCGAGGAGATCGTCGCCGCCCACGAGTGGGCGCCCGACGTACTGACGGCGGTCCGCCGCCTGCTGGCCGGTGACGCCCCCGGGGAGCGTGACGCATGACCGGACCCCTCCGCCCCCGGGCCCCCCGCACGCTGGTGGTCCGCCTCGACAGCGCGGGCGACGTGCTGCTGGCCGGACCGGCGGTCCGCGCCGTCGCGGCCGGGTCGTCCGCCGTGACGCTGCTGTGCGGCCCGCAGGGCGAGGACGCCGGGCGGATGCTGCCCGGCGTGGACGACCTGATCGTCTTCGACGCGCCCTGGGTGAGCCTGTCCCCTCCCCCGCTGCGGCGGGAGGACGTGGCGGCGCTGGTCGACCGGCTGGCCGACGGGCGGTACGACCGGGCGCTGATCCTCACGTCGTTCCACCAGAGCCCGCTGCCCGCCGCGCTGCTGCTGAAGATGGCCGGGGTGCCGTGGACCGGCGCGGACAGCGTGGACTACCCCGGGTCGCTGCTCCAGCTGCGCCACCAGCGGGCACCGCACCGGCACGAGGCCGCCGCCGCGCTGGAGCTGGCCGAGGCGGCCGGGTTCTCGCTGCCGCCGGGCGACGACGGCGCGCTGCGCGTCCGCACCTTCCCCGACACCAGCCACCTGACCGGCACCGACCCGTACGTCGTGCTGCACCCCGGCGCCGCCGTGCCCGCCAGGACCTGGTCGCCGGCCCGCTCCGAGCGGGCCGTCGCCGCGCTCACCGCGGCCGGGCACCGCGTCGTGGTCACCGGCAGCCCCGGCGAGGCGGCGCTGACCCGGCGGGTCGCCGGGCGGAACGCGCTCGACCTCGGCGGGCGCACCCGGCTGCCGGAGCTGGCCGGCGTGCTGGCCGGGGCGCGGGTCGTGATCGCGGGCAACACCGGCCCGGCCCACCTGGCGGCGGCCGTGCGCACCCCGATCGTCAGCCTCTTCTCCCCCGTCGTCAGCGCCGACCGCTGGCTGCCGTACCGGGTGCCGCACCTGCGGCTGGGCCGCCAGGACACGGCCTGCGCGGGCACCAGGGCCCGGCTGTGCCCGGTGGCCGGCCACCCGTGCCTGGACTCCATCACCGACGACGAGGTCATCGGCGCGGTCGCGGCCCTGACGGTGGGTGGTTCCCGCCGGGACCGCGCCGGACGGAAGGCCCCCGCATGAACATCCTGCTCTGGCACGTGCACGGCTCCTGGACGACGGCGTTCGTCCAGGGCACCCACTCCTACCTCGTTCCCGTGCTGCCCGACCGCGGCCCCGACGGCCTCGGCCGGGCCAGGACGTGGACCTGGCCCGAGTCCGTCACCGAACTGCCGCCCGAGCGGCTGCGGGACGCGCCGGTGGACCTGGTCGTCCTGCAACGCCCCCACGAGGCCGCGCTGGCCGAGCGCTGGCTCGGCGGCCGGCGCCCCGGCCGCGACGTGCCCGCGGTGTACGTCGAGCACAACGCCCCCGACGGCGACGTGCCGCACACCCGGCACCCGTACGCCGACCGCGACGACCTGACGCTGGTGCATGTCACGCACTTCAACAGGCTCTTCTGGGACAACGGCACCACCCGGACCGCCGTCGTCGAGCACGGCGTGGTCGACCCCGGCCACCGCTGGACCGGCGAGCTGGCCCGGGCGGCGGTGGTGGTCAACGAGCCGCTGCGGCGCGGCCGGACCACCGGCACCGACCTGCTGCCGGAGCTGGCGCGGGCCGCGCCCCTGGACGTGTTCGGCATGGGCACCGAGGAGCTGGCCCGGCGGCTGGGACTGTCCTGGGACCGCTGCCGCTCCTACGACCTGCCGCAGAGCAAGCTGCACGACGAGATGGCCAGGCGCCGGGTCTACGTGCACCCGGTCCGCTGGACCTCGCTGGGCCTGTCCCTGATCGAGGCCATGCACCTGGGCATGCCGATCGTCGGCCTGGCCACCACGGAGGCCGTGGACGCGGTGCCGCCGGACGCCGGGGTGCTCTCCACGCGCCCCGAGGTCCTCGCCAGGGCCGCCGCCGCGTACCTGCGCGACCCGGACGCCGCCGCCGAGGCGGGCCGGGCGGCGCGGCACGCCGCGCTGGAGCGCTACGGGCTGAAGCGATTCCTGGACGACTGGGACCTGCTGATGGAGGAGGTGATCCGCTGATGAGGCGACCCACCGAGCGACCCCCCGCCGGGGACGGGCTCACGATCGCCCTCGTCTCCGAGCACGCCAGCCCGCTCGCCGCCCTGGGCGGCGAGGACGCGGGTGGCCAGAACGTGCACGTCGCGCAGTTGGCCGGCGAACTCGCCGACCGCGGCCACACGGTGACGGTCTACACCCGGCGCGACTCCACCTCGCTGCCGGCGACCGTGCGGCTGCGGCCGGGCGTGACCGTGCGGAACGTCCCGGCCGGGCCCGCCGAGGCCGTGGCCAAGGACCGGCTGCTGCCGTTCATGCCGCAGTTCGGCGCCGTGCTGGAACGGGAGTGGGCGGCGGCGCCGCCGGACGTGGCGCACTCCCACTTCTGGATGTCGGGCGTGGCGACCCTCCAGGCGGCCCAGCCGCTGGGCATCCCGTTCGCGCACACCTTCCACGCGCTGGGCACCGTCAAGCGGCGGCACCAGGGGGCGGCCGACACCAGCCCGGCCGACCGGATCACCTGGGAGCGGTACGTCGGCCTGAGCTGCGACCGGACGGTGGCCACCTGCCGCGACGAGGTGGCGGAGCTGACCGCGATGGGCCTGCCGCCGGAGCGGATCAGCGTCGTGCCGTGCGGTGTGGACCCGGAGCTGTTCACCCCGGACGGGCCGGCCGCGCCGCGCGGCGCGTTCCCGTACCGGCTGCTCCAGCTGGGCCGGCTGGTGCCGCGCAAGGGCGCCCAGGTGTCCATCGAGGCGCTGACGAAGATCCCGGACGCCGAGCTGGTCATCGCGGGCGGTCCCCGGGCCGGGGCGGAACTGGACGCCGATCCGGAGGTGCGGCGGCTGCGCGGGGTCGCCCGTTCGTTCGGGGTGGCCGACCGGGTCCGGTTCACCGGTGGCGTGGCGCGGGCGGACGTTCCGTCGCTGGTGCGCGGCGCCGATCTGGTGCTGTGCCCGGCGGACTACGAGCCGTTCGGCATCGTGCCGCTGGAGGCCATGGCCTGCGGCGTCCCGGTGGTCGCCAGCGCGGTCGGCGGGCAGCGGGACACGGTGGCCGACCCCGGCACCGGGCGGCTGGTGCCGCCCGGCGACCCGGCGGCGCTGGCCGACGCGGTGGCGGCGCTGCTGGCCTCACCGGCCGAGCGGGCGGCGCGCGGCGCGGCGGGGCGGCGGCGGGTGCTGACCCGTTACCGCTGGGCCGCGGTGGCCGCCGCGACCGAGGAGGTCTACCGCGAGATCGCCAGCCGCCGCCCGGCCCCGGTGAGCGGCGCGGGCGCCTGAGCGGTGGCCCGGCGCTTCCGCCCGTGCCCCGGACGCCGTACCCGACCGTCGAAGCCGAATGCCCGCCCCTCGAGAAACGACCCACCGCGTACGACCTTGAACCATCGGAGGAGTTCGCCCATGCACGCATCGCGCGCCGCGCACGACCACTGCGTGTCCCTCCAGGACGCCCTGCGGGACTTCCGCCACAGCGACGACGGGCTCGACCGGGCCGTGGAGTGGGGCCGCCACCTGGCCGGGGTCCTGCCGTTCGGCGGCCGGCTCCTGGCGGCGGGCAACGGCGGCAGCGCCGCCCAGGCCCAGCACCTGACGGCCGAACTCGTCGGCCGCTACGCCGAGGACCGGCCCCCGTTCTCCGCCATATCCCTGCACGCCGAGACCTCCAGCGTCACCGCCATCGGCAACGACTACGGCTTCGACGAGGTCTTCGCCCGGCAGGTCGCCGCCCACGGCCGGCCCGGTGACGTGCTGGTCCTGATGTCCACCTCGGGCCGCAGCGACAACCTGCTCAGCGCCGCCACCGCCGGGCGGGCGGCGGGCCTGCGGGTGTGGGCCATGACCGGCCCGGTGCCCAACCCGCTGGCCCACCAGGCCGACGCGGTGCTCAGCATCTCCTCCCCCAGCACCGCGACCGTGCAGGAGGCGCACCTGGTCGCGCTGCACGTACTGTGCGAGGCGTTCGACGAGGCGCTGGCGCCGGACGAGTCGGCGTCGCCCGCCCGGGTCGTGCTCAGCCGCCGGGAGGTGTCATGACCGCCGCCCGCCGCCCGCTCGTCGTCGTGGGCGACGTGCTGCTCGACCGGGACGTCGAGGGCGACGCCACCCGGCTGGCGCCCGACGCGCCCGTGCCCGTCGTGGAGGTGGCGGCCGAGCGCTGCCGCCCCGGCGGGGCCGGACTGGCCGCCGCGCTCGCGGCACGGGGCGGGCGCGAGGTGGTGCTCGTCGCCGCGCTGGGCCACGACGAGGCGAGCGCGGCGGTGCGGGCCATGCTGCCGCCCGGCGTGCGGCTGGCCGAGCTGCCCCTGAACGGCTCGCTGCCGGTGAAGTCCCGGGTGCTGGCCGGGGGCCGCCCGCTGGTCCGCTGCGACAGCGGCGGCGGCACGCCCGGCGCGCCCGGCCCGGAGGTCCGGGCGGTGCTGCGGAACGCGGGGACGGTACTGGTCGCGGACTACGGGCAGGGCGCGGCGGCGGCCGTCCGGGACCTGCTGGCGGAGGCGGCGGCCCGCGTCCCTGTGGTGTGGGATCCGCATCCGCGCGGCCTGCCGCCCGTGCCGGGGGTCCGGCTGGTCACCCCGAACGAGCGCGAGGCGCGGCTGTTCTGCGGCGCGGCCCGCGGCGACAGGGCGGCGGACGCCGGCGAGGACGACGACTCGCCGCACGCCCACAGCCGCCGCGGCGCGCTGCTGGCGGAGCGCTGGCGCGCGGCGTCGGTCGCCGTGACGCTCGGCGGCCGGGGCGCGGTGCTGGCGCGGGCGAACTGCGACGACCCGCTCTACGTCCCGGCCGCCGCCGGGCACGACGGCGACCCGTGCGGCGCCGGGGACTGCTTCGCCGCGACGGCGGCCGGGGTGCTGGCGGACGGCGGGCTGCCGTCCGACGCGGTGGCGCGGGCGACGGAGGCGGCGACCCGTTTCGTGGGCGCGGGCGGCCTGGCGGCGCTGGCCCTGTGGGGCGACCGCTCCCCGGCGGCGGCCCGGACGCCCGCGCCGCCCGGCGACGCCTGGTCCCTGATCGCGTCGGTCCGCTCCCGGGGCGGCACGGTGGTGGCGGCCGGCGGCTGCTTCGACCTGCTGCACGCCGGGCACGTGCAGTTCCTGGAGAACGCGCGGCGGACCGGTGACTGCCTGATCGTGTGCGTGAACTCCGACGCGTCGGTGCGGCGGCTGAAGGGCCGGGGCCGGCCGTTCAACACGGCGGCCGACCGGATCCGGGTGCTGGCGGGGCTGGGCTGCGTGGACGCGGTCGTCGAGTTCGACGAGGACACCCCCGAGGCGCTGCTGCGGCGGCTGCGGCCGGACGTGTGGGTCAAGGGCGGCGACTACAGCGTCCGCGACCTGCCGGAGGCGGCGGCGCTGCGCGAGTGGGGCGGGCAGACGCTCGTCCTGCCGTACCTCGACGGCCGCTCCACCACCGAACTGGCCCGGCGGGCCGCGTATGTGACGTCGTGACGCGGCGGCGGCTGCTGGTCCTGCGGGCGCTGGGCCTGGGCGATCTGCTGACGGGCGTGCCCGCGCTGCGCGGGCTGCGCCGGGCGTTCCCGGAGCACCGGCTGCTGCTGGCCGCGCCCGGCTCCCTGGCCGAGGCCGTGGCGGCGACCGGCGCGGTGGACGAGCTGATCCCGGCCGCCGCGCCGGGCCGCGCCGTGCCGTCCGCCGTCCCCTGGTCGGGCCCCGGCCCGGAGCTGGCCGTCGACCTGCACGGCAGCGGCCCGGAGAGCCTGCGCCCGCTGTCCGCGCTGGGCCCCGAGCGGCTGTGGGGCTTCGCGCACGTGGCGGGCCCCGAGTGGCGCGCGGACGAGCACGAACGGGACCGCTGGTGCCGGTTCCTGGCCTGGTACGGCGTCGCCGCCGATCCGGCGGACGTGCGGATCACCGCGCCGCCGTGGCCGTCGCCCGCGCCGGACGCGGTCGTGGTGCACCCGGGCGCGGACGCGGGCGCGCGCCGCTGGCCGCCCGGAAAGTTCGCCGCCGTGGCCCGCGCGCTGGCCCGCGACGGGCACCGCGTGGTGATCACCGGCGGCCCGGACGAGGGGGAACTCGCCCGCGCGGTGGCGGAGTCGGCGGGCCTGCCCGCCGCGTCCTCGGTCTTCGCCGGGCCGGCCGTCCTCGCCTTCCCCGCCCTGGCCGCGCTGATCGCCGGGGCGCGGGCGGTGCTGGTCGGCGACACCGGCATCGCGCACCTGGCCACGGCGCTGGGCACCCCCTCGGTGGTGCTGTTCGGCCCGGTCTCCCCCGCGCTGTGGGGCCCGCCCGACTCGCCGCGCCACCGCGCCCTGTGGCACCCCGGCGTCCCGCACGCCGGGGACCCCCACGGCACCGAGCCGGACGAACGGCTGCGGGCGATCGGCGTGCCGGAGGTCCTGGCGGCGCTGGCCGGGCTGCCGGAATTCGCCACGAAAGCATAGGCGCCCCCCTCGGCCCTTTCCCAGAAATTTGTCCGGAATTTCTCCAGAGATTTTCGGGGGCATTCGAGAAGGACGGATCGACTCCTCCCCACATGGGCGTTTGTCACGCGGGAAAAGCGGCGCATATGGCCTCTGACCTGCTGGGACAGCGGTGAGTGAGCGTGACAGCGGGGCCGTGGAAACAGGTCGCCCCCCGGTCCTCTTATTGACGCCCGGTGCCCCTGGCCATAAATTGAACCGTCGATCCGATCTATTCCGCTCGCCATGGTACGCATCCCTCCCGGGAGACCCCCTCATGCGAAGATCGACCTGGCTTTTCACCGGATTCGCCGCCCTGTTCCTCGTCCTCTCGGCCGTGACCCGTTTCGCCCTGTACCCGGCCGTGCAGAAGGTCCCCGACGACGTGGACGCCAACCCGCGGTACGAAGGCACCGCGACCGTGCTCGACCAGGAGGCGCTGGCCACCGGCGACCTGGCCCACGCGTTCCTGGTGGACGTCCCGGTCCTGATGGACCGCCACATCGAGGTCGTGCACACCACGAGCGACACCGCCGTCTTCTCCGACAGCCGCGTGCTGCTCGGTCCCGAGGGCCGGGAACTGACGGTCTCGGAGGAGCGCTGGGCCGTGGACCGCGTCACCCTGGAGGACCGCCCGGCCCCCGAGGGCGTCGAGGCCGACCCGCACCAGGGCCTGGTCATCGGGTTCCCGCTGGAGCCCGAGCGGCGCGAC
>NZ_JBPQTQ010000139.1:0-16193 GCF_051386415.1 Streptomyces sp. URMC 129 | reverse complement strand
CGCCGCCGCGTCGTCCGCCGGAACGGGCGGGATGAACTGCGTGGCGCCCTCGCTGTCCACGGGCGGAACGGGCGGGATGAACTGCGTCGCCCCCTCGCTGTCCACGGGCGGCGCGGCGGGCCGGGGAGGCGTGACCCGGGGGGTGACCGGCCGGATCTGGGTCGTGGTCTCCACGGGAGGTATGTACGCGGTGGCGTCCTCGTCCCCGCCCGGCTGCGGCAGAGCGTGCCGCCCCCGGGAAGCGGACGGCACCGCGCCCGGACCGCCCTGCGGCGGCGCCGGAGCCCCGGCCGCGCCGGGCCCCCAGGGCTGCCCCCACGGCTGCCCCGGCGCGGGGGCCCCGAGTACCGGCCCGGACTCCTCCACCCCGCCGTCGCCGGACGGCAAGATCACACCTTCACGGGGCTCGTCGTCCCGCCCGCTGTGGCTGGTCACCCGAGGCTCCTCGTCACCGCTCCGCCATTCACCGGGCCACGCTACCCGCTCCCCCAGGAGCCTGATCCCGCCACCGCCCCACCGTCAACCCACCCAGGTCAGCCGCACGCAACCGTGCCAGCACGGCCTCGGCCACGATGTCCCGAACCTCTTCCCTGCCAGGGGCACGGCCGGAGCCGAGGTAGCGCTGCGAGAACAAGGGCACGCCCCAGACGGGCTCCACCGCTGCGGACTCGCCGTGGGCGTCTGCGTCACGGTCCAAGGTCATGCCCCCCATGCTGGCGCACGCGCCGGAAGCCGACATTGGTTTCCAGAAGCGGAAACTGTTGTGCCTTGCCAGCGCCATGACGTGACAGAGAGGATTGAGGTGACGCCGAAGAGTAGGGGCAGCATGGCAGTGAAGCTGACGCGGCTGGCGGGCGCATGTGAGGACGGCGATTGCGCCACGCTCTACCTGACCGAGCGAGGCACCGTGGCTGTCCAGGGCAGTCACATGTTCGATCACGGGCTGAATGTTCCAGCGCATGAAGGCGTGGTGGAGATCCCCGCCGAACTGATCCGGAAGGTGGTATATGACAACCTCATCTAGGACGCTGGGCGAGTGGTTCGACTCGTTCGAACGCGAAGCTTTCAGGCTGGAGACGCTGGACAACTACAACATCCCACGGAGTGAGGGATCGTTCGCCAGCTTCCTGGCCGGAAAGGAACAGCCTGAGTCCTTCAAGAACTCCGAGTGGGTCACGACCGTCAGGGACGCGACGCGGGCGGGGAAGCGGATGTACCGCGTGCACATCCTGTCGCGCCCGCTCACCGACTACCTGCGGTACGAGCTGGCCTGGGGCTACCACCGGAACATGGCCGTCGGCGAGGAGTTCTTCATCCTCGACACCACCGAGCGGGAGAACCCGATCCCCGAAGCCCCGGACTTCTGGCTCTTCGACGACAGCGTCACCGCTCGCATGAACTACGACGCCACCGGCGCGTACCTGGGGGCGGACTTCCCCGGCAAGGAGAGCCTGCCGGAGTTCCAGCAGTACCGTGACCGGGCGCTGGCCGAGGCCGTACCGTTCCCGGAGTGGTGGGCCAAGCACGGGACCGAGTGAACAAAGCTCAACTGGGACCAGCGCTGCGGGCGTTGCGGATGGCCTCCGGGAAGGAGGCCAAGGCCGTGGCCCGCAGCGCTGTCATGTCCGCGAGCAAGCTCAGCAAGCTGGAGACCGGGCGCACGGCTCCGAGCGTCACGGACGTGGAGCGCATCCTCACGGCCATCGGGGTGTCGGAGGAGATCAAGGCGCAGTACATGGCCGCCGCCAGGGCAGAGGCGACCGAAGCCACGGCGTGGCGCTCTTACCGAAGGCTCGGCTACCACCGCAAGCAGCAGCAGATCCAGGCCCTTGAGGCCCAGACGACGAACCTACGCCTCTTCCAGCACTCCCTGGTGCCCGGCCTGCTGCAGACCCACGACTACATCCACGCGGTATTCGCCCGGAAGAGACTGGGACACGAGGAGCTGGCGAAGACGGTCCAGGCCCGCCTCGCCCGGCAGGCGGTTCTCCTTGACGCTGCCAAATCGTTCTCGTTCATCATCACCGAATCGGTTCTGCGCTGGAGAATTGTCCCATCGACGTTGATGGCCCAGCAGATGGATGCGCTGATCACAGTTTCGCGAAGGCCGAACGTGGACGTACGCGTTATGCCGTTAACGGCCCCGCAGACGGAGTTCCCTGGGCACTCGTTCTCGATCAAGGATGACCGGATGGTCAATGTGGAGGCCATCCATGCCGAGCTGGTCGTGACCGATCCGCGAGATATCGAGCTGTACGTGCGCAAGTTCGAGAACTTTGCCGCCACGGCTCTCGCCGGTGATGAGATGCGCGCGATGGTGGCATCGATCCGGGACGGCTTTTTGCGCGAACAGGAAAGCGGCTAGAAAGGCCGCCCGCCCAATGCCACGATGCTCTCAAGTCCGTACCAGACATGAGAGGAACGTCATGACGCAGTACGAATTCCGTCCCGCCACCCGCTGCGGCGGCCCCTGCACTGAAGGCTGTGCCGAGGTCGCCACCAATGTTCCCGGGATTGTGGCGCTGCGGGACACCAAGACCGCGACCGTCATGCAATTCACCGTCCAGGAGTGGTCGGATTTCCTGGCCGGGGCGAAGGCCGGGGAGTTCGACGTCGTGGAGTGACGCGTGCACATTCACGCGTACGCGTGGCTCGGCGAGAAAGCCGTCTTCGACAAAGAAGCGCTGCGGCGCATGCCGACTCCGCTCCGGCCGCCCGTCACCGCCGAGGAGCAGGAGCGGTATCGAGCGCGGGTGGACGCGTTCCGGAAGGCAGATGTGCCGCCGGTCGAGGTGGCGAACTGGCTGGTGAAGGATCCGCGGTTCGTCAGGGCGACCTTCGAGCGGGCGGAGGACGCGGTGACGTGGCTGGTGGAGCAGGGAGGGCAGGCGGGCAGCGCCGTCGAGCGGTTGGGCCAGGGCCGGGATGTGGGGGTGGGGGTGTACGTCGGGCGGGTTTCCTTTCTCTCCCTGGCCCTGGTCACCTGCTCACCGAATGCCGCCGCACCCCTCGCGCGGTGTCCGCGCGAGGGGTGAACGGGTCATGCCTGCGGCTTCCCCGCGCCCTGCTGGCCGCCGATGGCCACCGAGTTGGTCGCGGCCACCGCCGGCTTGAGGGCCTTCGCGAGCTGCACCGCGTCGCCCACCGCCCAGACGTGGAAGAAGAACAGGCGCGGCTCGTCCATCAGGCCGTGGTTGTGGAGGGTGACGAGTCCGATGCCGCCCTTCCGAAGCGCCACCAGAACGTTCTGGACCTCGGACCCGATCATGGCGATGTCGCCGTTCAGCACGGCCTTGCCGCCGCCCAGCGGCTGGAAGTTGAGCGCCGTCGTCGCGCCGAGGCCAGGTGGCATGACCAGGCCGCCGTGGGTGATCGTCTCGGCGCGCAGGAAGACGTTCTTGTAGATGCCGCCCGCGTCGATGCCCGGGCTGCCGAGCGCCGCGTCGATGCCGTCCGTGTCGAGGTCGACCGGCGGTTCCTCGGGCTCGCCCTCCGGCGGCGGGGGTGAGGTCGTCGTGCAGTCGATCGCCGCGCGGACGCCGCGTGCGAGGGTGATCGGGTCGTGGCTGTGTGCGTGGACGTGGGTCCACCAGAGGTCCGGCGTCTGGTGCAGCAGGTGCTTGTGGATCGCGGTCTGGTGGATTCCGTGCGCGCACAGGGCGTCGCTGACGCGCTGGAGCTCCTTCTCGGTGACGACGATGTCGCCCATGAGCATCGTGCTGCCGTCCGAGTACCGGACGAAGGCCACGTGCGTCCCCAGCGCGAAGTAGGGCTTGATTTTAATACCGTAGGAGAAGACGTCGAGGTCTCTTCGGGTGAAATCCGTGTGATAGAGCGATTTACGCCGGATACCGCCCGACCGTCCCAGGGTGGTCGCGACATCGCTCCAGTCGGACTCGACGGTGGGCATCGGCTGGAGCAGCCCCGAGCCGCCGCCGCTTTCCGCCGCCATACCGCCGGTGGAGTCCGCGCGGGCGATGCCCGCTCCCGCTCCGGCCAGCACCGGCGCCAGCGCCGCCGCGGCCATCAGCTGCCGTCGTGGCGTGGTGCCCCGTGTGAGCGCGTCCCGCTCTCGGTCTACAGTCATGCCGGTCATGTGAGCATGAAAAATCACCGCATTCCGGACATGCGGTGCCGGGGGCACTCGTTAGAGCTACATCCGATAGGCACATCAGCCGATCAACGGGTGCTCCGGCCGCCTCATCGCGGTGGCGACCGGAGCCGGGGATTGCTAGAGCGTCCCGATGAACGACGACCAGCTCGCCGCCGGAACCGCCAGCACCGGGCCACCGGGCACCTTGGAGTCGCGCACGGGCACCACACCGGGCACGCCGTCCGCCACCTCGACGCACGATCCGTTGTTGCCGCCGCTGTAGCTGCTCTTCCGCCAGGCGCCCGCCGCGATGAACGACGACCAGCTCGCTACCGGAATCACCAGCGCCGGACCGCCCGGCACCTTGGAGTCGCGCACGGGCACCACACCGGGAACGCCGTCCGCCACCTCCACGCAATCGCCGTTGTTGCCGCCGCTGTAGCTGCTCTTCCGCCACCGGGCGGCGCTCAGGTCGTGAACGGTCATTTCGTGAAGTCCTCTGCGGCAGACTCGATCAGGGAAAGGGACTCCTCGTGCGGCAACGCCGAAGCCCTGAGCAGATCGTAGGACATCTGATACTGGGCGAACAGCGCCGGATCGTCGATCAACTGGCCGATGTGCGGACCCTCGACATAGGCCAGCGGCGGGGCCTCCACGAAGGTCATCAGCTTCAGGAAGCCCTCCATCACCGAGTGGGCGCCGACCGCGTAGGGGAGGATCTGGACCAGGGCGCGGCGCTCCCGGACCGTCCGTGCGACGTGGGTGAGCTGCCCGGCCATCGCAGCCCGGCCGCCGACCGGGCGGTGCAGGATGCTCTCGTCCAACACCGCCCAATACAGGGGCCTTGTGGAGGCGTCGGCGGGCTTCAGGATGTCGGCCCGGGCGAGGCGGTTGGCCACACGGTTCTCCGTCTCCTCCTCGGGAAGGAAGGGCTGCGCGGCGCGGAAGACCGCGCGGGCGTAGTCGGCGGTCTGGAGCAGGCCGGGGACGAGAGCCGGAGCCCACTCACAGATGCTCTGGGCCAGCGGCTCGTGCTCCACCGCATCGCTGAAGAATTCGGCGAACGGGCGGCGCTTGATCAGCTCTTCCCATGTCCGCTCGAAAAAACCGTCGGTTTGTAGAGCGGCGTCGAACCGCTTCGCGTGATCGTGATCGGGCTTGCGGACGCCCAGTTCGAACATGCTGATGTACCCGGCGGAGCAGAAGATCAGCAGGCCCAGCTCCGCCTGCGTCATCCCGGCGGCCTCCCTGCGCCGCTTCAGCTCCGCACCGAAGAACTTCCAGCCGTTGCGGAACTGCGCGAACTGGCTCCTGCGAATGGCCTTGCCCATTGCCTTGCTCCCTGTGACTCCCCAGCACAACAGCGTGCTTGTATCGCTCTCTGCTCTGGCGACACTACTGCGCGTTGCCCCAGTGTGTAAGAGGCAGTGAAGGCCAAAGCCGAGGGAACGGAATGACGATGACGGAGACTCAGCACGACCCGGGAATGACGGCACGGCATGCCCGCGACCGCATACAGGACGTTCTCGAACTCGTCGGCACCGGGCCGGTCGACGTCCGGCTGGAAAGGACCGACGAGACGGAGCGAACGGTCGTGCGCATCGCGGCGACGTCGGACGAACTCCCGTCGCTGATCGCGGACTTGATGGTGAAGGGCATCGTGCCGTGGCCCGCGGCGGGAATCGCCGTGTGGGACGGCTCCGAACGCCGGGTCGGTGAGGTCATCTCGGCGGTCGGGCCGCGCGTGCGGCTGCGTTCGCTGAACACGCCCTACGAGTGGTTCTCGACCCCGCACCGCCTGCGGGTCGCGCGCCTGGGGGAAATCGCGGAGGCCGGAGAGGGAAAGGCACGCCATGGCACCGTGCAGGCATCGTGAACTCGTGGAGCGGCACGGGGTGAAGTTCTGCGCGTCCTGCGGAATGCAGATCTATCTGCCGTCACGCCGGGTGGCGATCCCCAAGGAGGCCGCCATCTCCCGTTACCGCGAAGGGGAATCACTCGCGTCCCTCGCACGTTCCTTCCACGTGTCCCAGGCAACGCTGCGGCGCCGCTTCGCAGAGTGGAAAATCGACACCCGCGGCGCCCCCGAAGCAGCCCAAGCAATCCGCCCGATACAGAAGTTCAACCGGTGATCACGGCCACCAGGCGCGTGCCGCCAGCCGCGCGAGTCAGGTGACGGTGTGGAGAGGTTGCCAGCCGAACCGGGAGTGCGTGCGGCCGGCGGCGATGTGGGCGAGTGCTGCCGCGTGGTAGGGAACGGTGTTGTCGGGGATGGCGCCCAAGGGGTACCAGGCGATGCCGCCGCACTTGTGGGGCTCGGCGTTGTACGGCTCGCCTTCCCAGGTCGTGGCGCGGTAGAAGACCCCCAGGCGCGGTTCTTCTCCGGGGGCGCGGTGGTCGATGAAGTGGGCAAACTCCAGGTGACCCGGGGCAACGCGGACGCCGATCTCTTCCAGCCCCTCCCGGACGGTGCCGACGTCGGTCGACTCCCCGGCTTCGAGGTGACCGCTGGGCACTTGCCACAGACCGGAGGCGTATCCCCCTTTGCGCAGGCTCAGGAGTACCCGGCCGTCACGGACAAGGAGCAGGTGGACATCGCAGATCCGGCGATGGCGCTGAACAGTGGGGGTGGCCACGGTGGTATGTGCTCTCTGGAGGGGGCGGTGAAGCCACGATTATGGACCCGCCCGGCACTCGGCGAGCGATGCCCCTCCCTCTTTCAGGTGGCGGGCCTCAGGACGGTTCGGTGCGCAGGAACTCCTGAACTGACTCCAGGCGTTCCTTGGCGGCGCGGGCGATGGCGCGGGGCGGCCGGGTGAAGAATTCGGCGTCGACCGTGCGGGTCTTCTTGTCCCAGCTCCACACGCCGGTGATCCGTCCGGCGACGGTAATGGTGGCCCTGACTTCTCCGATGGAGTTGAAGGCCCGCGCGGTGTGTGCGGGGTCGTGGTAGCGGGCGCGGGTGGTGAAGTATCCCTTGAAGGTAGGGTCTTCGAACGCCAGCAGGCGGACGTGGTCCTCCGGGAGCGGAGGGGAGTTCCGGATCCGGTCGATCTCCTCGGTGAGGGCGAGGAGGGTGCCGGGCAGGCCCTCGACGCATACCCGGGTGATCTCGCCGTGGATCGCCGCCAGGGCGGGGCCGATTTCGGCGCGGGTGAGCCCGGACCACCACAGCAGGTCGCCTTCGGCGGCAGGGCCGTAGGCGCGCAGGTAGCGGCGGACCAGTGTGATGGTCGCGGTGGCCGGATCGGTGCCGTTGAGGCTGAGGTGGGGGTGGATGTGTCCCATGAGCGCGAACTGCCGCTGCTCGCGGTGCAGTGAGGAGGCGGTGTTGCGGCAGGTGAGGTGCCCCGATTCCCAGGCCCATTTGATGCCCAGCCGCACTGTCTCGGTCCTGGCTCCCGTGTGCTGCTTGATCAGGCGCGCGGTCAAATCCGTGTAGCTGAGGGGGCCGCCGGCCAACGACTCCTGCGCACGGGCAGCCCACAGGTGCAAGTCCTGGCGAGTGAGTCCATGGCGGCGTGCGGTCGCCGCGGTGGCGCCCAGCCTCAGCCGCAGTGAGGCAGCGTGGGCATCGGACGCCTGGCCGACAGGCCACAAGTGGAGGGTGCGCCGCATGCACCGCACCTTCAGCAGCGGGCCGCCCGGCACAAGGGCTTCACGTAGTTGGTCGGGCGTGAACAAGTCGCCGAAGCGCGTGTGGGCAGTGACGTATGGGGTCAGGAGCCGGGCGGCGTGCAGCCCTGCCTGGGCATCGGCGAGGGCTGCGAGACCGGGGGGCGGAGGAGTCGTCCCCCAGCCGTGGCGGGTGGCGACGGCCGCTCGTTCGACGGCCGCCGACAACGTCAGCGCAGTGGTCAAGGCGGTTGCTCCTCCTGCCCGGAGAGGCGACTGCGGCCCTTTGGGCCACGAGGAGTTACCGAGGCTAGCGCTTCTGGTCAGGCTCCGGGTGCGGGAGACGGAAGCTGGTGCCGGTCGGGCCACAGTTCGTCCACCATCGCGGCGAGTTCGGCGTAGCCGGCCTGGACGTGGGAGAACTGCTCATCGGTTCCCCACCAGTGCCGGTGGTTGTGATGAATGTGGTACTTGCTCCAGTCGCCGTCCCAGCCCGGTTGCCCGCTCGTTCCGCGCAAACCGAATTCCTCCGGGTGGTCGTACACGTAGGTGCCCGGCAGCGGGACGAAGCGGAAGAGCGACACCCGGTCGATGTGCGGAGCGAGCTCGGCCAGGAGGTCCATGGTCTCTCGGGTCGTGTGCCGGTCCTCGCCCGGAAAGCCGTGGATGAGGAACAGCTTGACGTTGATGCCGGAGTTCCTCGCCCAGCGCACCGCGCGCCGGATGCGGTCGGCGGTGATGTTCTTGCGCATCGCCTTGAGAATGCGGGGGCTTCCCGATTCCATACCGTACTTGACCTCCAGGCAGCCGGAGGCGGCCATGTCGGCCAACAGTTCCTCGTCCACGGTATCGACCCGCGAGAGTGCGGACCACTTCAGGCCCAGGTCAGTGATGCTGGCACAGATGTCCCGGACTCTGCGCTTGTTGACGATGAAGTTGTCGTCCACGATCGCGAACCCCTCGATCCCGTATCGCTCGATCATGTCGACCAGCTCCCGGCGGGCACTGGCACCGGAGCGGTACTGAATTCGTGTCTGGGCCGCGGCGCAGAACCGGCAGGGGAATGGGCAGCCCCGGCTGAACATGACGTGCGCCATGCGCAGGTCGGTGGCGCTGAGCCGGTCGTTCATCACCAGGTCCTCGGCGGGGAGCAGATGGCGGGCCGGCAGCGGCAGTGTGTCGATGCTCGTGAGCAGCGCACGGGGGCGTGTCCGGACCGCTTCCCGGCCGCGCAGGCAGCAGATGCCCGGGATGTCTTCGAAGCGGCGGGAGCGGGCGTGCGCGAGAAGATCGAGGAAGGTCTCCTCTCCCTCCCCGATCCCCACCACGTGCGGCTCGATGTCGAGCAGAGTCTGCTCGGGGTAGAAGTTCGGGTGCACACCACCGACCAGGATCAGCGGGTCACCGTCGTAACGGCTCGCCCGGCGGCAGTCCCGGATGACGCCGTAGGTCGCCGAGGAGGGAATGGTGAAGGCCACGACATCGAAGCCGGTGAAGTCCCTGACGCAGTCGCCGTCGCTGACCTTGGCCACCTCCACCTCGTGGCCGTGTGCCTCGGCAACCGCTGCCAGGTACAGCACCCCGAAGGGCGGGAACTCCTTGCGGCTCTCCTTGAACCTGGCCAGGTCGAGGACTTCCGGATAGACGACAGCAACACGCATGGCCTTCTCCCATGTCCGTGAGCGATGACGGTGCCTGTGTGCCTCTTCGGCCCGGTGCTGTGACGAAGTCCGAGTGATCCGAAGCCTGTTCGCCTGGCGGCGAGGTGCTCCGTCGTCCCCACCGCAGTTACTGCGGGCACCAGTACGGCCTGCTGTCGGTACCAGAACAGCGCAGGCCTTGGCCATCGGCCACAGAAGCCGCGCCTGACCTGGGTGTCGGCGCGCTCCGGGCCGAGGAAGTCACCGGCGTGGCGTGGTGCGACGCCGGGGCCATCGCCGACGAGACCTTGCGCGATCGTGTGGTGTGGGTTCCTCTGCTGACGGGTCGCGAGGAGTGCCCGATCCGGTTCAGTTCGGGTGCGGCCAGCGGGCCGTGAAGTCGCGGACGGTGGGTTCGTTGCGGTGGGGGGTCAGGCGGGAGCGGAAGTCCTCGAAGTAGTCCGTGCCCCGGCCGGAGCGGAGGCCGTCGAGGAGGGTGCCCGCCTCGGAGGCCGTCTGGCACGCCTGGTCCAGCTCGCCCTCCTGCAACTGGCCCGTGGCCAGGATGAGCAGACCTATCACGCGGCGCCTGGCCCGGGTCTCCGGGTGGCCGGACAGGGCCTCCGCCGCGCGCCGCTGCGCGGCCCGGCCCTGGCCCAGGTCGCGGTGGCAGTGGGCCAGTTCGTCCGCCAGGTAGGCCGCGTCGAAGTGCGTGATCCACGAGGGGTCGTCGCCGGAGTCCGGGTCCGAACGGTCGAGGGCGGCCAGGGCCCCGGCCGCCGCCCGGCGGCAGCCCTCCTGGTCCCCGAGCTGGGCGTAGCCCCGGGCCTCGGCGGCCAGGAACAGTGCTTCCGCGCGGGGCGTGATCCGGCCCCGGGAGCCCTCCTGGGCGGCGCGGGCGAGCTGGATCACCTCCCGTGGGTTCCCCAGCTCGGCGGCGAGGTGGCTCATGCCCGCCGCGAGGACGTAGCCGCCGAAGCCCCGGTCGCCGGACGCCTGGGCCAGCCGCAGGGCCTGGATGTAGTACCGCTGCGCCAGGCCGGGCAGACCGCTGTCCACCGCCATGTACCCGGCCAGCTCGGTCAGCCGGGCGGCGGCGAAGAACAGCTCGCGGCCGACCGATTCCCGGTAGGACCCGTCGAGGAGGCCCGCGACGACGCTGTTGAGGTAGTGGACGACGACCGGGCGCACGTGGCCGGCGCCCCAGCGGCGGTCGAGGGTGATCAGCGCGGTCGTGGTGTCGAGCACGGCCTTGACGTCCGCGCTGCCGACGCGCGGCCCGGAGGAGCGGGCCACTTCCGCGTCGGCCGGGGTGATCAGCCAGTCGCGGCTGGGCTCGACCAGCGCGGCCGGGGCCACGCTGGAGCCGCCGGGCGCGTACGGGTTCTGCCCGTTCTGCCCCTCGCCGCCGGTCTCCCTGCGGGCCACGTCCGAGCGCCACAGCTCCGTCGCCTGCTCCAGGCTCTCCGCGAGCCCGGCCGCGAAGTGCAGACCGACCGAGGAGGTGAGCTGGCGGGTGGTGCCCATGCCGATCTCGTCCACGGTCACCGGGCGGCCCAGCTTGCGGCCCAGCGCCTCCGCGATGACCTCCGGCGCCCGGCCGCGCGGCTGCTGGCCACGGATCCAGCGCGCGACGGACGTCTTGTCGTACCGGAAGTCGAAGCCACGCTCGGCGGCGCACATGTTGACCCGGCGGGCCAGACCCGCGTTGGAGCAGCCGGCCTCGCGGATGAGGGTCAGCAGGCGCTCGTTGGGCTGGCGGGCGATCAGTGGTCTGGCAGTCATCAAGCGGCTCCCTTGCTGACGGGCCCGGGAAGATCCCCGCAGATCAATGCCCGGCCGTCGCCGGATCCATCCCGTACGCCCCTGTCGATGCTCCGATGCGCCCCGCGTGCGGGCGCTCCGCCGCACACCGGGGCGCAGTTGGCCGTAACCCGTTCGGAGGAATTAAGTTGTCATGGATGTGGAAGAGACCATCGCCGTCACCTCAGCCGTGACCCCTCAGACGCATCTCCTGCAGTCCGCCGAATCGATGCTGGAACACGCCGTCCGCTACGCCGAGGAGCGGCACTGGGACGTGCTGCCCGGCACATGGCTGGAATACGACCGGGGCGTCGCCCGCTGCTCCTGCGGGGTCGACACGTGCTACGCCCCCGGCGCGCACCCCACGCGCATGGACTGGCCGACGCACGCCACCGGCAGCGCCGTCGAGGCCCGCCGGGTGTGGGAGCGGGAGCCGCGGGCGGCGGTCCTGCTGCCGACCGGGCGGACGTTCGACGTGATCGACGTGCCGGAGACGGCGGGCTGTCTGGCCCTGGCGCGGATGGAGCGCACGGGCATCGAGCTGGGCCCGGTCGCCGGGACGCCGACCGGGCGGTTGCAGTTCTTCGTGCTGCCGGGCGGCGCGGCCAAGGCGCCGGGCACGCTGCGGCGGCTCGGCTGGCAGCCGGCGACGATGGACATGATCCCGCGCGGCGAGGGCGACTTCGTGGCCGCGCCGCCGACGCGGATCGGCACGCGCGGCTCCGTGCAGTGGGCGCGGCGGCCGACCACGACGAACCGCTGGCTGCCCGACGCCGAGCAACTCCTGCCCACCCTCGCCTACGCCTGCGCCCAGGAGCGCTGAGGGGCGGGAGGGACACCGCGCCCTCCCGCCCGCGACACCCTCCCTTCTAGGGTGGGCGCATGACGGTGGAGGGGAACGACGAGCACCGGGTGCCCGCGGTCCGGGTGCGGGGGCTGTGGAAGCGGTTCGGCGAGCAGGTGGCCGTGTCGGGGATCGATCTGGATCTGCCGGCGGGAAGGTTCATCGGGCTGGTCGGGCCGAACGGGGCCGGGAAGACCACCACCCTGTCGATGATCACGGGGCTGCTGCGGCCGGACGACGGCCGGGTGGAGGTCGCCGGGCACGACGTGTGGCGGGACCCGGTGAGCGTGAAGGCGCGCATCGGTGTGCTGCCCGAGGGGCTGCGGCTGTTCGAACGGCTCTCCGGGCGGGAGCTGTTGACGTACCTCGGGCGGCTGCGGGGCCTTCCGGCGGCCGAAGTGGACCGGCGCACCGACCAGTTGCTGGACGTGCTGGATCTGTCGGCGGCGCAGCACAAGCTGGTCGTGGACTACTCGACGGGCATGCGGAAGAAGACGGGGCTGGCGGCGGCGCTGCTGCACAACCCCGAAGTGCTGTTCCTGGACGAGCCGTTCGAGGGCGTGGACCCGGTGTCGGCGCAGACGATCCGGGAGGTCCTGGAGCGGTACACCGCGTCGGGGGCGACGGTGGTCTTCTCCAGCCATGTGATGGAGCTGGTCGAGTCGCTGTGCGACTGGGTCGCGGTGCTGGCGGCGGGGCGCATCCGGGCGCACGGCCCGCTGGCGGACGTGCGCGGGGACGCGGAGACGTTGCAGGCCGCCTTCCTGGAGCTGGTGGGGGCGCGCGGCAACACGGCGGGCCAGGACCTGAACTGGCTGGGCGGCGGCCGGTGAGCGCCCCGGTGGACGCGCCGGTGAGCGCGTCCGTCGCCGTGGTGGCGGGAACGTTCCTGCGGCTGAAGCTGTCGCTGCTGCGCAACGGCGTGCGGCAGTCGTCCGCGCGGACCGCCGCGTTCGTCGGCGCGATCGTGGTGACCGCGCTGGTCGGCGGCCTCGGGCTGCTCGGGCTGGTGGCGCTGCGCGGGCACGAGCACGGGCCGGAGGCGGCGGTGGTACTGGTCGCGCTGCTCGCGCTGGGCTGGGCGTTCATGCCGCTGTTCGTCGGCGGGGCGGACGAGACGCTGGACCCGGCGCGGCTGGCGATGCTGCCGCTGCGGCCGAACGCGTTGCTGGCCGGGCAGCTCGTCGCGTCGGTGGTCGGCGCCGGGCCGCTGTTCACCGTGCTGCTGGTGTCGGGCGCGGTGGTGGTCGTGGCCGACGGCGCGGCGGGGGTGGCGGCGGCGGTGCTCGCCGTTCCGCTGGCGCTGCTGACGTGCACGACGCTGGCGCGGGCCCTGGCCACGGCCAACGCGGGGCTGCTCAGCAGCAGGCGCGGGCGCGATCTGGCCGTGCTGAGCGGGATCGCGATCGCGTTCGGCGTCCAGGCCCTCAACCTCGGGCTGTCGCGGCTGTCCGGGGAGAACGGCGCCGGGCCGCTCGAAGCGCTCGCGGACGTGGTGCGCTGGGTGCCGCCGGCCGCCGCCGTCGAGGGCGTGCGGGCGGCGGGCGACGGCTCGCCCGGGCTGGCGGCGGCCGGTCTCGGCGGCACCGCGCTGGCCTGGCTGCTGCTGCTCGGCTGGTGGCGGCGGACCCTGACGCGGCTGCTGACCGCGCCCGACTCCTCCACGGTGGGGGCGGCGGCGCCCCGGACGGCGGGGAAGGCGGGGACCGCGCGGGCGGGCGAGCGGGAGAGCCGGTGGCTGCCCGCCGGGCGGACCGGCACGGTGGCGCGGCGGACGCTGCGTTACGGGTGGCGGGACCCGAAGACGAAGATGGGCTGGGCCTCGGCGCTCGGCATGGGCGTGCTGATGCCGGTGGTGACGGCGGCGCAGGGCGGGGCGAGCGCCTACACCGCCTGCTGGGCGTCGGCGCTGCTCGGGCTGCTGATGTACAACCAGTTCGGCCAGGACTACAGCGGCTTCTGGCTGGTCGCGCAGACGATCGCCACGCCCAGGGACGCCTATCTGGAGCTGTGCGGGCGGGCGCTCGCGGTGGCGGTGGTGGCCGTGCCGTTCACCACGGCGGTGGTGGTGCTGTCGGCGGCGCTCGCCGGGGACTGGGCGTCGCTGGCCGGAGCGCTGGGCCTGGCCCTGGCGCTGCTCGGCGCGCTGCTGGGCATGGGGGCGGTGACCAGCGCCCGGTTCCCGTACTCGATCCCGCAGGACAGCCCGATGAAGAACGTGGTGCCCGGGCAGGGCGCGCTCGCGTGGTTCAGCATCATCGGCGGCATGCTGGCGGGCGCGGTGCTGTGCGCGCCGGTGATCGCGCTGGTGGTCGTGCTCACCACGTCGGACGCGACGGGCTGGCTGTGGACGGCCCTGCCGCTCGGCACCGGCTACGGCCTGCTGACCGCCTGGGCCGGCCTCCACCTGGCCGCCCCGGTCACCGCCCGCCGCCTCCCGGAGATCCTGACGGCGGTCAGCAGGACGTAAGCCGCCGGGGGCCACGGACCGACCCGGCGACGGCGGCATGGGCACGGCCGAGGGATCGCCGGAGCCGGAAGGGAAACGACGCCGCCCCGCGATCACCGCGCGCTCCGGGGCCCGCAGGGACTGCCGGAGAACCACGGGCGGACCCGACGCGACAGCGGCACGGGCACGGCCCGGTGACCCCCGGGCCGGACGGGAAACGCCGGCCGACACCTCCCGCCTGCGACCACCCGCGCGCCCGAGGGGAACCCACGGGAACACAGGCGGACCCCGGACGACACTGCCAGCATGGCCGAGCACCCGCCACGGCCGAACGGGTCCCCCGGCACGCCCGGAGGATCTCCCGGGCCCCGAGGGCGCCATGGGAGACACGGCCACGGCCGGGTGGTCGCCGGAGCCGGGCACCACGCCCGACACCTAAGACACCGGCCAACCCGACGGGACCACACGGAGCAACCGAGGCGACGCCAGAGCGGACGGTCCCGGCACGCCCGGGAAACCTCCCGGGCCGCGGAGGGCCCCACGGAAGACACCGGCCGGCCCGACGTGACGACACGGGCACGGCCGGGTGGTCGCCCGTGCGCCCCGGGCGGGCGTCTTCATGCCGACAGGTCAGGGGTGGTGGGGCTCAGGCCTCCAGCCCTTCGTCCCGCAGGAAGCGCTCCACGATCTCCCGCCACTCCGCCGGGCGTTCGAGGTGGGCGAGGTGGCCGGCGTCGGGGATGTCGGCGTAGCGGCCGTGGGGCAGGACGCGGACCATCTCGTGTGCCTCCGCGCGGCCCAGCTCGCCGTCGAGGCCGCGCACCACCAGGGCCGGGCAGCGGACCAGGGCCAGCTCGTCCCAGTGCGCCTCGCGGACCCAGCCCTCGCGGGCGGCCAGCATCTGGGGGCGCGAGAAGCCGGGCTGCCAGCCGTCGGGGTGCTCGACCATCACCTCGGCGAAAAAGTCCCCCCGGACCGGGCGCGGCCGGTCGAGCGTGGGGTCGTCCTCGCCGAACCAGCGCCGCACGTCCGCGAGCGTGGCGAACGGCACCGGCCAGGAGTCCAGCCACGCGGTCCACTCCTGCCGCGAGCGGACGCCGAGCGCCGCCGCCCGCATGTCGCAGATCACCACCGCGCGCACCAGATCCGGGCGGCGGGCGGCGAGCTGCCACGCCGTCAGCGCGCCCATCGCGTGCCCGATGAGCACGGCCGGGCCCAGGCCGAGCTGCTCCACGGCCGCCTCCGCGTCCGCGACGAACGCGTCGCGGTCGAACGGGCCGGCGGCGGGCTTCTCGCTGTGGCCGTGGCCGCGCTGGTCCAGGGCGACCACGCGGCGGCGGGCCGCCAGCCACCGGGCGTGGTCCGCCCAGTGCGCGGCGCGGCCCAGCAGCCCGTGCAGCAGCAGCACGCCGGGGCGCGCCCGCTCCCGCCCGGCCTCCGGCGACCCGCCGAACTCCCAGGCAGCCAGCCGCACTCCGCCCTGCCCGACAACGTGGACGCGACGCGCCATGCGCACCGTCCCCCTTTCTCCGGCTCCGGTCACGGCCCCCGCCCCTACCAGAGACACGATATCGAATAAGAGTTCGAACACCGTGCAATTACTGCCCAAGAACGCCCGTTTGAGTGATAGTGCCCCACGAGTCGCCCGGCTTCCCACCGGGGAAACCAGGGACAGGGGAGGGAGACCGACCCGGGGAGCTCGGGGCTCCGCGTCGGTCTCGGGGGTGGGTGGTGGGGCGGCCCCCCCCC
>NZ_JBPQTQ010000138.1:0-16344 GCF_051386415.1 Streptomyces sp. URMC 129 | reverse complement strand
CGGCCGCCGCCGAGGTAGAGCAGCGAGCCGACGGGCAGCGGCACGCCGTCCACCACGGCTTCGCCGGACATGGCGAGCGCCGCGTACTCGAACTCCTCCTCCACCGGCAGCCGGGCGTCCGTCCCTGCGGCGGCGGTGATGTCGGCGCCGACCAGCGGCGTGTACGCGGTGCCGGGCGAGGTGGCGCCGTCCAGGGTGCCGAGGATCACGGTGGCGCGCAGGCCGTTGCCGCCCGAGATCTCGGGGAGCACCGGGTGGTGCTCGAACGCCGGGGCGGTGTCCCGGTGGTCGCCGGGGAGCGCGACCCAGAGCTGGGTGCCGTGCAGGATCGGCGCATGGGCGTGCGGGCGCGGGGACTCCTCGGAGTGGGCGATGCCCCGGCCCGAGGTCATCAGGCCCAGCTCGCGCGGGCGGACCGTCAGCATGCTGCCGACGCTGTCCCGGTGCAGCACCTCGCCCGCGTGCAGCCAGCTCACGGTCTGGAGGCCGATGTGCGGGTGGGGCGGGACCTGCATGCCCGGCTCGTCGGCGATGTCGTCGGGGCCGTAGTTGTCGACAAAACACCAGGCGCCGACCATCCGGCGGCCGAGTGTGGGCAGCAGGCGGCGCACGAGGGTGCTCTCGCCCAGGGACACCTCGCGGCCCTCGATCAGGTCGCGGACCGGCCCGGTGGGGGCGGTGCCGCCGCACTCGGTGGGGGCGGGCTTCAGGTCAAGGTTGCTCATGCCTTCGATCCTCCCTCATCCGCGCCGCCAGCTTTCCGTGTCCATGGCGAAACTGTGGGGCGCGGCGGCGCCGGCCCCGCCGCCGCTGGTGCGGAACGGCTCCCCGCCGTCGTCCACGCGCACGGTGCCGCGCTCGTCACCGGCGCTCCAGTCCAGCTCGATGTACCAGGCGCAGTCGCAGGCCGCGGCGTCGGCCTCGACGCGCAGCGCGAGCGGCTCGTCGGCGGTGACGGCGAACGGCAGGGCAGGCGCCTGGAGGTCGGTGCCGGTGTCGCCGTCGAAGCCTTCCCGGGGCCGGGCGACGGGCCGGTCCGCGTCGAGATCCACGGTGAACGCGGCGGGGGTGAGGGCGCCGCCGCAGCCGGGGGACATGTCGAAAACCGGCCAGTCGAGCGGGGTCCGGCGCTCGGTGACGCGGACGTGGACGGCCTCCACGACGACCGGTTCGACGGTGGGCCGGGTGAGCCGGACGGTGGCCTCGACGATGGTGGACCCCTCGTGGACCGCGCCCAGCCGCTGTGCCCAGGGCGCGGCGTCCTGCGCGACCGGCGGCGCGGGAACGTCCCCGGGGGCGCGGTCGACCAGGTAGCGGTGGCCGCAGCCCTCCGCCCAGACCTGCGAGTCGGCGGTCCAGGCCAGCGGCGGCTCCTCCTCGGCGGCGGAGGCCGCCGGTCCGGCGGTGCCGTCGGACGTCATGAGGTTCACCACGGCGACGCCGAGGACCAGGGACGCGACGACCGCGCCCGCGACCGGCCACCACCGCCGCGCCCCGTACCGGGACACCCGCACAGCCCCACGCCCCGCGCCGGAGTCCGCCTCCGGCCGGCGGGCGGAACGGTCCCCGGGCCCCGGCTCGGCGGCACGGTCGGACGCCACCGGCGCCGCCGCGGGTCCGGTGCCGGGCGCCGCCGGGGCACGGGCGTCGCGCTCCTGCCGGGCGGCGGCCTCCCGTCCCGGGCGCTGCCCCGGCTCCGTGGCCCGGGCCGGCCCCTGCCCGGGGGCGCGCCCCCCGCCCGGTCCGGCCGCGGGCCGGGACGCGTCGGCGCGGAGCCACAGGCGGTGGAGCTCCAGCAGCTCGTCGCGGTCCGCGCCGCAGAGCCGGGCGAGGCGTTCCACCGGGGCGTAGTCCGCCGGGACGACCGCGCCCGAGCAGTAGCGGTGCAGCGTCGAGGTGCCCAGGTGCAGCCGTGCCGCCAGGGTGCCGAAGCTCAGCCCGGAACGTTCCTTCAACTCCCGCAACCGCGCGGCGAAATCCTCCGCCGGCGTTCTGTCCGCCATGCCGTACGCCCCCGTTCCCCCGGTTCCCCGTCCCCGTCGCGCGTTCCAGGGATACCGCATCGTCGCACGTCAGACCAGCCGGGAGCGTTCCCGCGTCCCTGATCGGCGCGGAACCGTTGCCTCCCCTCCGCCCGGGTCCGCAGGCTCGTCACCGATCACATCCGCACACACCGAGTCCCACAGGGGGGATCTTCGTGAAGTTCACCGCATCCGGCCGCCGTTCGGCGGTGGCCGTCGCCATCACCGCCGCCTGCGCGATGGCCGTCCCGGCCGTCGAATCCGCGCAGGCCGCACCGGCCGCACCGGCCGCCGAGGCCCGGGTCAGCACGGCGGCATTCCTGAGCGCCGCGCAGATGCCGCCGCACGAGACCGGCTGGGTCGCCGACCGCCCGGTGGCGGGCCTGCCCGAGTGGCCGGTTTTCTGCTTCGAGGAGGAGCTGCCCGCCGAGGGGGCGTGGCACCGCCTGTTCCGCACCGAGTACGACACCAACGGCCTCCAGGTCGTCGTCGAGACCGGCGACGAGGAGACGGCGGCGGAGCTGGCCGACGCGCTGACCGCGGCGGCGGCCGACTGCGCGGCCGACTGGCTGCGGGAGAACCCGGGTTCGACGGCGGCCTGGGACGACTACGGCACGGTGTCCGCGCCCGGGACGGACGGCGCCCGCGTCGTCGGCGTGCACACCGCCCCGCCGGACGCGGGCACGGGCGTGCGGCTGCTCGGCATCGGGCGGGAAGGGTCCCGCGTGACGGTGGTGGACTGGGGACAGATGGGGGACCTGACGGACGCTCCGGTGGCCGGCTTCCGCACCACCGTCCGTACCGCGCTGGGCAAGCTCGGCCGCTGACGGCCCCTCGGATCGCCCGGTTCCTGCCCTTACCGGGGGCGGCAGGAGCCGGGCGATCGCTCCATGTACACGTTTACATCATCCGTTTCACCCCCGCTGACCTGGCACTTCGCCGCCCTGGCGGTCAACTGCCGTGGTAATCCGGCGAGATCCCAAGATCTTTTGATGTAAACGATTGCATTACCTCCGCGATCGGCAGTACGTTCGGCGCACTGCCGTGATCGGAGGGTTATGGCCGCCAGCATCATCGACGTCGCCCGGCGCGCGGAGGTCTCGACCGCGACCGTCTCGCGCGCCCTGCGCGGGTTGCCGAACGTTTCCGAGGCGACCCGGGAACGGGTGCTGCGCGCCGCGGAGGAGTTGCAGTACTCGATCTCCCCGCACGCCTCCTCCCTCGCCTCCGGCCGGACCGGAACGGTGGGCGTCGTCCTGCCGTTCGTCAACCGGTGGTTCTACAGCCAGGTCGTGGCCGGCATCGACTCGGTGCTGCGCGCCAACGACCACGATCTCCTGCTGTACAACCTCGGCGACGAGCGTGTGCACGAACGCTTCTTCGCGCGCATGCCGCTGCGCCGCCGCGTCGACGCGCTGATCGTGCTCAACCTGCCGCTCTCGGCGGCGGAGTGCGAGGCGCTCGTGTCGATGGAAGTGCCGGTAGCCGTGCTCGGCACCCGCATACCCGGCTGCTGGCACGTGTCCATCGACAACGCGGAGGGGGCGAGCACGGCAGTCCGCCACCTCATCAACCTCGGGCACCGGCGTATCGGGATGATCACCGGTGCCCTCGGCGATCCACGGGGCTTCACGACGCCGATCGTCCGGCAGCACGCCTACCGCACCGTGCTGGCACAGGCGGGCATCCCGTACGACCCGGATCTGGAGGCTCCGGGGTACTTCGGCATCGAAGAGGGCGCGTCCGCGATGGCGCAGCTCCTCAGCCTTCCCGACCCACCGACCGCGGTGTTCGCGGAGTCGGATCAGATGGCGTTCGGCGCGCTGCGCACGCTGAACCGGATGGGACTCCGGGCGCCCGACGACGTCTCGGTGATCGGTTTCGACAACCACGAGACGGCCGAGCTGCTCGACCTGACCACCATCGCCCAACCAGTAGCCCACCAGGGAGAGTTGCTGGCTCGCCAGATTCTGGACGCGCTGTCCGGGGCGAGCGAGGAGCCCACCCGGGTGGTGGTGCCCACACGCCTGGTCGTGCGCGGCACCACCGGCGCGGCCCGTGTCGCGCGACCGCAACACCGACACCCATCACCCCGGCCGGGACCTGAACCGGACCAGTACGACCGCACTACTGCGCGGTGAGCCGCTAGAACCGCGCATTTTCCAGGGTCAACTCGCAAGAGGAATGGAAGATACGTGCCCCGCACCCGCATTTACGAGACCACGGCCGCACCCTGGTGGCGCACTGCCGTCATCTATCAGGTCTACATCCGCAGTTTCGCCGACGGCAACGGCGACGGCATCGGCGACATCGCCGGACTGCGTGCCCGGCTGCCCTACCTCAGGGAGCTGGGGGTCGACGCCGTCTGGATCAACCCGTGGTACCCCTCTCCCATGGCGGACGGCGGCTACGACGTCGCCGACTACCGGTCCATCGACCCCTCCTTCGGCACCCTCTCGGAGGCCGAGGAGATGATCGCCGAGGCGCACGCCCTCGGGATGCGCGTCATCCTCGACATCGTGCCGAACCACACCTCCAACCAGCACCACTGGTTCCTGGAGGCGCTGGAGGCGGCGCCCGGCTCGCCGGAGCGCGACCGGTACGTGTTCCGGGACGGCCGCGGCCCGGACGGCTCGCTGCCGCCCAACGACTGGCGCAGCCGCTTCGGCGGTCGCGCCTGGACGCGGGTCACCGAGCCGGACGGCACACCGGGCCAGTGGTATCTGCACCTGTTCGCCGCCGAGCAGCCCGACCTCAACTGGGCGAGCCGCGAGGTCCGCGCCGAGTTCGAGTCCATCCTGCGCTTCTGGTTCGACCGGGGCGTGGACGGGTTCCGCATCGACGTGGCCCACGGCCTGATCAAGCACCCGGACCTGCCCGACCTGGGCATCCCCGAGGAGGCGCTGTTCGACCCCGGGCGGCGCCGGGCCGATCACCCGCACTGGGACCAGGACGACGTGCACGAGATCTACCGCTCCTGGCGGAAGATCGCCGACACGTACGCGGGCGACCGGCTGTTCGTGGCCGAGGCGCACGTGCACGAGGACCGGCTGCCGCTGTACGTCCGGCAGGACGAGCTGCACACCGCGTTCAACTTCTCGTTCCTCAAGGCCGCGTGGGACTACGAGGAGCTGCGCGCGGTGATCGACCGGAGCGTCACCTCGCTCGCCGAGGTCGGCGCGCCCGCGACCTGGGTGCTCTCCAACCACGACGTGCCGCGGCACGTCACCCGGTACGGGCGGAAGATCACGCACACCCGCGAGCACGACGTGGACGGCGGGCCGGCCGACCTGGAGCTGGGCCTGCGCCGGGCGCGGGCCGCGGCGCTGCTGATGCTGGCGCTGCCGGGCAGCGCGTACATGTACCAGGGTGAGGAACTGGGCCTGAACGAGGTCGAGGACCTGCCGGAGGAGGCGCTGCGCGACCCCACCTGGGAGCGGTCGGCGCACACGGTGCGCGGGCGCGACGGCTGCCGGGTGCCGCTGCCGTGGTCCGGGGCCGACAGCCCGTTCGGCTTCGGCCCCCGGGGCAGCAAGCCGTGGCTGCCGCAGCCGGCCGAGTGGGAGGGGCTGACGGCACAGACCCAGTCCGGCACCCCCGGGTCGACTTTAGAGCTGTACCGCTCGGCGCTCCGGCTCCGCCAGGAGCAGCCGGGCTTCGCCGGTGAGACGCTGCGCTGGCTGGACGCCCCCGAGGGCGTGCTCGCCTTCGAGCGCTCGCCCGTGCTGCGCTGCGTGGTCAACCTGTCGGACCGGCCGTTCGCCCTGCCGAGGAACTGGGGCGTGCTGCTCTCCAGCGACCGGCTGACCGGCGGCCAGCTCCCGCCGGACACGACCGCGTGGCTGTGGGGCGGCGGAGCGGCCCGCCGCGCCTAGACCACGCCGGTGTCCGTTTCCGTTTCCGTGTCCCCGTAGACAGCCCGGAGCGCGTCCTGGACCGCGGCCAGTGCCGCGGCGCGGTCCAGGCCGAGTCGCCGTGCGCGCCGGGCGTACTCCTGGGCCGCCGCCGCTGCCTCCCGTGCGGCGGCGTCCCCGGCCGTGGCGACGAACGTCCCGTTGCGGCCCTTCGTCTCCACGACTCCGTCGGTCTCCAGCGCCCGGTACGCCTTGGCCACGGTGTTGGGCGCCAGCCCCAGCTCCTCGGCCAGCCCCCGGACGGTCGGCAGCCGGTGTCCCACCGGCAGGGCGCCGGACCGCGCCTGCTCCGCGATCTGGGCGCGGAGCTGCTCGAAGGGCGCGGTCGGTGAGCGGGGATCGATGGAGACCTGCATCGGGTTCACCCGGCCGATTCTGCCGCAGCCCGTCCGTGCGGCGCACGGAGCGCCGCACGACGGGACAACGGGAAGCGGCCCGGCGGGGCACGGCATGAGGGTCCGCGATCATGGGCCTCCGGGGACGGGAGTTCACCGCGGCGGACCCGCGTCCGCCGGCACCCGGCACGCGTACCGCCGAGGTCGCGGCCTCGCCGGGCTGGCCACACTCGCCTCCCTCCACCGGGCCCGCGGTGCGGGCTACACCCCCACCACCTTTACGGGAAACGACGCCGCAAACATTCCCACGCCGGGAATCAAGGCGCTGTGAGCGCCGGCGCGGTCAGGCGTCGGCCCGCCGCAGGCGGGTGCTGACCTCCGTCAGGGCGTGGGCCAGGGTCGCGAGCTGGTCGCGGTCCAGGATGTCGATGAGGGCCTCCCGGACCCGGGCCACATGGCCGGGGGCGGCCTCGCGCAGCGCCTCGGCGCCCGCCTCGGTCAGATGGGCGGTGACGCCCCGGTCGTCCGTGGGGCAGGAGCCCCGGGTGACCAGGCCGCGCTTCTCCAACTGGCCGATCTGGTACGTCAGTCCGCTCTTCGACGTGATCAGGGACTCGGCCAGCTCGGTCATCCGCAGCCCCGCGTCGCCCGCCCGGGCGAGCTTGACGAGGATCTCGTACTGGGGGTGCGAGAGCCCGGCTTCCTCCTTGAGCTGCTGCTCGACGCTGCGGAACACCCGGTGGCTCGCCTCGAGGAACGCCATCCAGGCCGCCATCTCACGCTCGTCCAGCCACCGGGTCTTCGCCATACCTCCATCATACGGTGTTGTTCAAATTCAAACGATTGGCTACGGTCGAGCCGTCCCGTCATGTCCCGTGTGAATGACTACTCCGGAGCGTCCTCATGACTTCCTCCACGGTCCCGCCCGCCGCCTCGCCCGCTGCCGCCACCGACACCGGCCTGCTCCTGCTGCGTCTCGTGGTCGGCCTGTCCATGGCCGCGCACGGCAGCCAGAAACTCTTCGGCTGGTTCGACGGCGGCGGCCTGGACGCCACCGGGGAGGGCTTCGAAGCCGTCGGCTACCCCGCCGGCTGGACCATGGCCCTGATCGCCGGTCTGACGGAGACCTTCGGCGGCCTGGCCATCGCCCTCGGACTCCTCACCCCGCTCGCCGCCGCCGCGGTCCTCGGCACCATGATCAACGCCGCGGTGGCCGTGCACTGGGAGGGCGGGTTCTTCGCGCCCGGCGGCATCGAGATGCCGATGCTGTACGGCCTCGGCGCCGCCTCCGTCGCCCTGACCGGCCCCGGCCGGTACGCGGCCGACACGTTCCTCCCCCTGCCCGCGGCGCTGCGCCCGCACCGCCTGGTCCACGGGCTCGCCGCCCTGGCGCTCGCCGTGGTCACCGCGACCGTGGTGCTGCTGTTCCGTGACTGACACGGGAAGAGAGTGATCATGAGCGACCGCATGCCCGTCCTGTACCTGAGCCACGGCGCGCCGCCGCTGGCCGACGACGCGCTGTGGACCGCGCAGCTCGCCGCCTGGTCGGCGGAGCTTCCCCGCCCGGCGGCGATCCTGGTGGTCTCCGCGCACTGGGAGGCGGCCCCCGTCACCCTGGGCGCCACCACCACCGTGCCGCTGGAGTACGACTTCTGGGGCTTCCCCGACCGGTACTACCGGGTGACCTATCCCGCCCCCGGCGCCCCCGCCCTCGCCGACCGGGTGCGCGGACTGCTCACCGCGCCCGGCACCCCGGTCCACGACGCGCCCGCCCGCGGGCTCGACCACGGCGCCTACGTGCCGCTGGTGGAGATGTACCCCGAGGCCGACATCCCGGTGCTCCAGCTCTCCCTGCCCACCCTCGACCCCGGGCGGCTGCTCCGCCTCGGCCGCCGGCTGGCGCCGCTGCGCGAGGAGGGCGTGCTGATCGTGGGCAGCGGCTTCTTCACCCACAACCTGCGCGAGCTGCGGTGGGACGCCGGGCCGGACGAGGCACCGGCGTGGTCGAAGGAGTTCGACGCGTGGGGGCGGGAGGCCCTGGACCGGGGCGACGTGGACGCGCTGCTGGACTTCGAGCACGCCGCCCCGGCCGGCCGGACCGCGCACCCGCGCACCGAGCACTTCGCGCCACTGTTCGTCACCCTCGGCGCGGGCGAGACCGACCTGCCCGGCCAGCGGACCGTGATCGACGGCTTCTGGGCGGGCCTGGCCAAGCGTTCCGTGCAGATCGGCTGACCGTATGCTCGGCCCCGGAACCTCCGGGGAAGGGGCGGGGATGATCGAGGTCACGTCGGAAGCCGAGTTGCGGGAGCTGATCGGGGAGCCCCAGCCGTACACCCGGGACAAGGCACGCCCGGCCCTGCACGAGCTGGACCGGCTCTGGCTGGCGCACTCGTCGCTCTGCCTGATCGCGACCTCCGGCGCGGACGGCTCGTGCGACGTCTCCCCCAAGGGTGACCCGCCCGGCTTCGCCCTGGTCCTGGACGACCGCACGATCGCCCTCCCCGAACGCCCGGGAAACAAGCGGATGGACGGCTTCCGCAACGTCCTGGCCAACCCCCACGTCGGCCTCATCTTCCTGATCCCGGGCCGCGGCGACACCCTGCGGATCAACGGCCGGGCCAGGATCGTGCGGGACGCGCCGTTCTTCGACCGGATGGTGGTCCGGGGCAGCCGCCCCCGGCTGGCGCTGGTGGTGGAGATCGAGGAGGTCTTCCACCACTGCGCCAAGGCGTTCCTGCGCTCGCACACCTGGGATCCGGCCACCTGGACCCCCGACGCGCTGCCGTCCCGCGCCCGGATGTCCAAGACCTTGGAACGCCCGGACGACTCCCTGGACCTCCTGGAAGTCCACTACGGCCCGGCGTACGCGGAGCGGCTCTACGACGGGTGACCCCCACCCGGCGCGAGCCAGGGTACGCCGGCCGCCGCCGGAGTTCCCCTGTCACGACGCGTACCGGACGATGCTCGACGCGGCCCCTCGTTGAACGGCCGCGCCCCGCGCCGGGACGACCCGTAAGGCCCGCCCCGGCGTGGGGCGGTTCTCAGGGCACGTCAGGTGTCCGGCCGGGCCGACCGCGTCGGGGCCGAAGCGGTGGCGGGCGCGGTCGGCCGCCGCTTCCGCGCGGCGGCGGCGGTCGTCGGCCGGGTCGAGGGAAAGCTGATGGGTCGCGCGTGCCGCGTCGGTCAGTTCCCCGGCGCGCAGCGCGACCGCCCTGACCCGGGCCCGCTGGAGGCCGAGCGCGTCGTGCAGGGCGTAGGCCAGTCCGGTCAGCGCCGGGGTGTGGGCGGTCGGTTCGGGAAGCCGGCGGCTGCGGGTGGTGGCGGACCGGTCGGCGTAGCGGACGGTCAGGGTGAGGGCGCGGGCGGCCTGTCCCTCGCCGCGCAGCCGGTAGCCGAGTTCGTCGGCGAGGGTGAGCAGGGCGCGCCGGCGCCTGCCCGCGTCGAGTTCGTCGTGGCCGAACCGGTGTTCCGCCGCCACCGAGCGCGGCGGCGCGCCCGGGGTGACGGGGGTCGGGTCCACGCCGTGGGCGAGGGCGCGGACGCGGCGGGCCTCGGCGGCGCCGAGGACGCGCTGCAGGGTGGCGGGCGGCGTGGCGGCGATCCGGCCGACCGTGTCGAGGCCGTAGCCGCCGAGCGTGCGCACGGCGGAGGCGTCGAGACCGGTCAGGGCGGCGGCGGGCAGCCCGGCGAGGAACGCGGCGACGGCCGCCGGGTCGTCCGGCACCTCGGCGACCCCGGGCACCCCGTGCGCCTCGGCGGCCATCCGGGCCAGCAGCGGGTTGGCGGCGACGCCGATGACGCAGTCGACCCCGTGCAGCGCGAGCCCCCTGACCCGGACCAGCCGGGCCAGCCGGGCGGCGTCCCGCCCGAAGTACCGCACCGCTCCCCGTACATCGGCCAGCGCGGCATCGGGCGGAAGCGGCTGGACGACGGGGGTGACCTCGGCCAGCAGCCGCGACAGCACCCCCGTGCCGTCCGCCGCCCCCTCCGGGCCCACGCCCGCCACCCGCTCCAGAACGCGCACGTACAGCACCCGGCGGCCGGTCCCGCCCGTTCCGCCCGTCATCCCGCGCTCCCGGGGCTGGCGTGCCAGAGCTTGCGCGGTGCCTTGACGGGGTCCCCGGCGGGCCGCAGGTCGGCCCAGGGGTGCAGGGTGTAGCCGGTGGACAACTCGATCCGCCGATCAGTCGACTCATCTCCTCCACCGTCGCCGTCGCTCTCCCCCTCGTCCTTCTCGTCTCCGCCCGCGAGCCGTTCCGCGACCGCGTCGAGCCCGCCCGTGCGGCGGAGTCCGGCCAGCTCCGCCAGGTCCCAGGCCGCCTGCCCGACCACGCTCAGCGTGCGTGGCCCGCGCCGCTGGACCGTGCCGCGCACCAGCAGCAGCCAGGAGTGGAAGACCGTGCGGGCGCACGCGGCGTGGCTGTCCTCGAAGAACGCCAGGTCGACCAGGCCCGAGGCGTCGTCCAGGGTCGCGAAGATGACGCGCCGGCCGGACCGGATCGGCGGGGTCTGGGCGGCGACCTTGGCACCGGCGACCAGCACCGTCTCCCCGTGCCGGGCCTCGCGCAGGCGGCGGGCGGAGAGCGCGCCCAGCTCGTCGAGGAAGGCCCGGTGGCCCGCCATGAGATGGCCGGTGGTCTCCATGCCCAGCGCCTCCAGCTCCGCGTCGAGCCGTTCCCCGTCCGCCAGGTCGGGCAGCCCGGCGGGAGCGGTCTCCTCGCCGTCCGCGAACGGGAGTTGAGAACCGCCCGCGCCGGGCGCCGGTGCGGCGCGCCGCTGCCGGTGCAGTTCCGCGATGTGCAGCAGCAGGTCGCGGCGGTTGCCGCCGAAGGCGTCCAGGGCGCCGACCTTGGCGAGCCGTTCCGCGACGGGCCGCGAGGGGGCGCCCCGGCTCATCAGGTCGGTGAGGGAGGCGTACGGGCGCCCGGCGGCGATCCGTTCCGCCTCCTCCTCGGTGATGCCGCGCACCTCCCCGAGGGCCAGCCGGATTCCCCACACCCCCGGCCTCCCCGACGCGGACTCCGGTTCGATCCGGTAGACGGCGTCGGACCGGTTCACGTCCAGCGGCAGCACCGGCACCCCCCGCCGCCGCGCGTCCGCGAGCAGCAGCCGCTTGGGGTACATGCCGGGGTCGTGCGTGAGCAGCCCGGCGAAGAAGGCGGCCGGATGGTGCGCCTTGAGCCAGGCGGACTGGTACGTCGGCACGGCGAAGGCGACGGCGTGCGCCTTGCAGAAGCCGAAGCTGCCGAACGACTCCACGATCTCCCAGGTGCGGGCGACGACGTCGGGGGCGTAACGCCGGGACGCCTCCTCGGTGAACCAGGCCCGCACCCGCGGCAGCCGCTCCCGGTCCGACAACGCCCGCCGCGCCTCGTCGGCCAGCGCGCGGTCGCAGCCGGTCAGCAGGGCGATGATCAGGATCACCTGCTCGTGGAAGACGACCACGCCGTAGGTCTCACGCAGGATCGGCTCCAGGTCCCGGTGCGGATACCGGACGGCCCGCCGCCCGTGCCGGGCCTCGATGAACGGCCGCACCATGTCGGCGCCGACCGGCCCCGGCCGGAAGAGCGATATGTCGACGACGAGGTCGTGGAACGTGGTCGGCTGGAGCCGCCCGACGAGGTCCCGCTGGCCCGGCGACTCGATCTGGAAGCAGCCCAGCGTCTCGGTCGAGCGGATCAGCGCGTAGGTCCGTTTGTCGACCGGCCCCGGGGACCCCGGGGTGAACGCGGCGTCCAGGTCGATCCGTTCCCCGGTGGCCCGCTCGACCTCGTCCACCGCGTGCGCCATGGCGGACTGCATCCGCACGCCGAGCACGTCCAGCTTCAGCAGCCCGAGGTCCTCCACGTCCTCCTTGTCGAACTGCGACATGGCGAAGCCCTCGCCGCTGCTGGGCACCACGGGGGTGCGGGCGCGCAGGGTGGCGTCGGAGAGCAGGACGCCGCACGGGTGCATGGCGACCGCGCGCGGCAGCGCGTCCAGCGCCTCGACCAGCTCCCACAGGCGCGGGTGGTACGCGTCCGGGTCGAGGTCACGCAGCTCCGGCAGCTCCTTCAGCGCGGCACGCGCGTCGGCGGCCCTGATGTGCGGGAACGCCTTGGCCAGCCGCCCGGTTTCCTCCGGGTCGAGGCCGAGCGCGAGGCCGACGTCGCGGATCGTGTGCCGCACCCGGTAGGTCTCGGGCATGGCGAGGGTGGCGACCCGTTCCGCGCCGAAGCGCGCGAAGATCGCCCGGTACGCGTCGAGTCGGCGGGTGGACTCCACGTCCACGTCGATGTCGGGCAGCGCGCCGCGGCGGGGGGAGAGGAAGCGTTCCATCAGCAGGCCGTGCTCGACGGGGTCGGCGTGGGCGATGCCGAGCAGGTGGTTGACCAGGGAGCCGGCGCCCGAGCCCCGGGCGGAGGCCCGGATGCCGAGGGCGCGGATGTCGTCGACGACCCGGGCGACGGTGAGGAAGTAGGAGGCGAAGCCGAGGCGTTCGATGATCCGCAGTTCCTCCTCCAGGCGCCGCCAGCGCTTCTCGTCCCGGTCGTAGCGGTGGAGCACCATGCCCGCGGCGCAGCGGGAGCGCAGGGCGCGCTGCGCCGTGCGGCCCGCCGCGCCGGCCAGGTGCGGCTCGGGGAAGTGGACGCCGCCGATGCCCAGGTCACGCGCCGGATCGACGCGGCAGGCCGCCGCCGTCTCCTCGGTCCCGGCGAGCAGCCGGTGGGCGGCGGACCGCCCGTGCCCGGCGGCCCCGGCGATCCGGGCCGCCGCCTCGGCCATGGCGGCCGGGTCCTTCAGCCAGTGCTCGCCGTTGTCCAGGGGGCCGCGCGGGTCGACGGGAACGAGCCGCCGGGCCGCGTCCAGCACGTCCGCGACCGGGCCCTGGCCGGGGTCGGCGTAGCGGACGGCGTTGGTGAGGACGGGTTCGACGCCCTGGTCCAGGGCCAGGCCGAGGGTGCGGGCGGCGGTCCGCACCGGGCCGCTCGCGTCGACCTCCAGCCGCAGCGCGTCGCCGAAGAGGTCCCGCCAGGGGGCGAGCAGCCGGGCCGCGAGGTCGGGGCGGCCGGCGGCCAGCGCCCGGCCGGGTCCGGCGGCGGGGCCGAGCAGCACGACGAGCCCGTCGAGGCCGCCGCGGGCCGGCTCCGCCCACGGCAGCACGGGCCGCTGTCCCCCGCCGCCGGCGTGGGCGGCGGTGACCAGGCGGCAGAGTTGCGCCCAGCCCGTCGCGCCGTCCCGTGCGAGGAAGACGGCACGCTGCGTGGACTCGTCGACATAGGCACCGCCGCGCACGGGCGTCCTCGGCCGTCTCCTCGCCCCTTCCCCGCCTTCCCCGCCTTCCTCGTCCTCCTCGCGCGGTCCGACGGCGAGGTCGACCCCGTACAGCGACCGCACCCCGGCCCGCGCGCACGCCTTGGCGAAGCGGACGGCACCGGCGAGGGTGTCCCGGTCGGTCAGCGCCACGGCGCTCATCCCCCGCTCACCGGCCCGCTCGGCCAGCCGCCCGGGGTGGGAGGCGCCGTACCGCAGGGAGAAGCCGGACGCGACATGCAGATGCGTGAAGTCCACCCTCCGCACCTCCTGTCACGCCCGGCCCCCTGTCTCCCGATGTCCGGTCCCACCATAAACCAGCCATCGAACATATGTCCGAACATGAGGAACGCGCAGGTCACCCCGGTCGCACCTGACGCCCCCTCGCCCCGGATGACCGAAAACGAACACCCGCCGACCGGTGCCGGGTCCTGGCGTGGGGGACATGGGGATGATTAGACCGATAAGCGCATATAAGCGAAGATTGAGGCCCAGGTGGGGCCGTGCCGGAGCCCCGGATCACCGGAGGGTGAGGGCGGTCATGGGCGCTCGGCGCGACAGGAGCCGGCCCGGTCGACGGGACGCCGTGCGGGCCGAGCGGCTGGCGATGCTCGCTGCCGTGGACGCCGGTGAGGGCGACAACGAGGTGCTGCGGCACGCCCTGCTGCACGCTGTGGCCGAGCTGGGCGGGCTGGGCGGCATAGCCCACCTGCGCCGCGCGCCGAGCTTCACCGGTGGCCTGCTGCTGGCGGCGAGCGACGGACTGTCCCCCTTCACCGGGCCCTGGGTGAGCATCTCCGACCAAGGGCCGGCGCCCCCGGTCCGGGCGCTCCGGGAGAACCGGTTCGTCTATGTGCCCAGGATCACCGCACCGGAGCAGCAGTACAGACGTCCGTTGCCGACCTCCGAGGCCGGGCCACCGGCCGCCGGGATGGCCTCAGTGCCGCTGCCGGGGCCGGACGGGCCCTCGGGCGCCCTGTCCGTCATGCTCCCGGAGCACCAGGCACCCGACCCTGGGCAGCGGGCCTTCCTGGAGGAGGTCGCCCGGTGGGTCGGCGGGCGGCTGCGGCGGACCTCGCCCGGCCCCGGTGGGGTGACTCCCACCCTGCTGCACGGACAGGCCAAGCCGGACCCGGAGCTGCCCCGGGCCGAGCGGGCGGGGAGCTGGGAGTGGGAGCTGCGCACTGATGAGCTGACCGTGGGCGACCGGTTCTTCGACGCGCTCGGCATCGACAGCCAGGAGTTCGACGGAACGGTCGAGTTCTGGGTCAGGCTGGTCCACCCCGAGGACCTGTCGTGGGCAGCGGCAGAGATCGACCGGGGGCTCCAGGCCCGCGGCCGGTTCGACATCGAGTACCGGGTGCGCCGTGCGGACGGGACCTACGGCTGGATGCGCATCCGCGGCCGGGTGGTGACCGACGAGCACGGTGAACCGCTCCGCGTCGTCGGCGACGCGTGGAACACCACCGGGACGCATGCGTCGCTGGAGTCGGTGGGGCGCGCCCTGCTGCACATGAGCGACGGGTTCCTGTCAATGACCGGGGACGGGCGGATCAGCTTCGTCAACGCCGCGGCCGAACGGCTGCTCGGCCCGGCACGGGAACTGGTCGGCCTACCCCTGTGGGAGGTGCCCGCACTGCGGGACGTACCCGACGTGGCCGAACGGTGCCGCCGGGCCGTCGGCGAGGGCGAGGGCGAGCCGGTGAGTTTCGAGGTGCCTGGCCCCGGCCGCGACCAGTGGTACCACCTGCGCCTGGTACCCGTACCCGACGGGCTGACCGTGTACGTCACCGACGTCACCGAACGCCGGGCCGCCGAACGCGCGACGGCCGAGCGGGCGGCGCTGATGGCGGGGCTGACCCGGGCGCTGGCCGAGGCGGTCACCGCGAAGGACGTGGTGGACGCGGTGGCCGACAGCGTCCTGCCGCCCTTCGGCGCCAGCGGGCTCATCGTCGCGGCACTGGACCACGAGCGGCTGGACATAGTCGGCTCGGTCGGCTACTCCCGCGCGTTCCTCGACCAGGTCCACGGCACGCCCTTGTCCCAGGCGGTGACCGGGGAGGCGCTGCGCACCCGTACCCCGGAGTTCCACGAGTCGGCCGAGGAGTTCCTGGCCCGCCACCCGGGGCGGACCGACCTGGCGGGCGCCGAGGGCAAGCAGGCCAGCGCCTTCCTGCCGCTGATCGTCTCCGGCAGGTCCACCGGCGTGTGCGTGATCTCCTACGACACCCCGCACCACTTCGGCGAGGACGAGCGGACCGTGCTCACCGCGCTCAGCGGCCTGGTCGCCCAGGCACTGGACCGCGCCAGCCTCTACGACGCCGCCACCACCCGCGCCCGGGAGCTCCAGCGGGCCCTCCTGCCGCGTGTGCTGCCCTCGCTGCCCGCCCTGACCGCCGCCGCCCGCTACCTGCCCTCGGCGCGGGGCGCGGACATCGGCGGCGACTGGTACGACGTGATCCCGCTGTCCGCCGACCGCGTGGCCCTGGTCATCGGCGACGTGATGGGCCACGGCATGCCGGAGGCGGCGATGATGGGCAGGCTGCGGACGGCCGTGCGGACCCTCTCCGACCTCGAACTGCCCCCGGACGACCTGCTGGCCCGGATCAACGACCTCGTCACCGACCTCGGTGAGGAGTCCTTCACCACCTGCCTGTACGGCATCTACGACCCCGCCACCCAGGTGCTCACCTACGCCAACGCGGGCCACCTCCCGCCCGCCGTCGCCCTCCCCGGCGCGGCCGGCACCTTCCCCGGCGCCGCCGCCTTCCCCGCGAC
>NZ_JBPQTQ010000137.1:0-16429 GCF_051386415.1 Streptomyces sp. URMC 129 | reverse complement strand
GGGTGGGACACGGCGGGTGCGGCGGATGCGGCGGCCACGGGGGCAGCGGCACGGGCGGCCACGGGAGGAACAGCGGCCGAACGTGCTCCGGCGGCCCGGGGGGACACCACCAGGGCGGCCGGCCGTGCCCCGATGCCTCGCCGCCCCCGGCGACGGCCACGATCAGCGCGGCGCCGACGGCGCCGACGGCTATCGCGCCTGTCCGGCGTGCGCGCTGCCTCGTTCTCCTCACGGGGCGATCCTGCGCGCGCGCCGCGCGCGCCACAGGGCCGTCGGCGGATTTTCGCCGGATCCGGTGAATTCCGGGCCCGGCGGGATTGAGGGCCGGATTCCGGTGACGTCACGGGGAGTTGACGAGAGCCGGATACCGGTCCCGGTCCCGCGGCGGGTCCGGGTCGGTGTCCGTGGCGCCGGGGACTGGTGCGCGGTGCGGGCGGCCGACCGCTCGGACAGGGCGTGGGTGCACCATCGCCGGCCGTCCCCCCAGCCCTGGCGCTCGATGCCGACGCCGCGGGGGGCGCTGGCCCGGGTCCCGGCATGCCGGCCGATGTCCGCCTCCCGGACTGCACTGCGCGACGCGGCCGTCGGCGGCGGCGCAGTGCGCGGAGACCTCGCGCGCCGGGTCCTGGACGAGGGCGACGGTGTCCGCATAGGTCTCCTGTGCGATGGGGATGACGACGTACCGCACGGGGTGGGCCGCGGTGCGGCTGGATCGCGTGCGGGTCGAGGGGGCGGCGGGTGGCCACACGGCGCCCGGGACGTCGGCGGCGACGGCCGCCGGCACCGCGCCGCCGCGCGGCAGCGTGCGGCGCGGCGGGCGGGGGAGAGGCGGAGGTGAAGGGGCCATGGCGTTCCTTCTCGGAGGCGGTCGCTCCCATGCTGACGGCCCGTCCGGTGGCTGCCAAGCGCGGTCTTCCGGCCACGATCCGGCCGTCGGCGACCGCGCGGAAGCGTTCCCGGCCCCGGGGAAGCACCGGGCGCGCACGGGCCGGACGCGACGGCGACCGGCCTGTCCGCCGCCTGCGACCGGCCGCCGCGGGACCCGGACCCCGCCGTGCGGGCGCGGGCGGCACGGCACGGGTGCGACCGGGAGGGGGCCGTCGGCGTGACCGGCGACGGCCCCGGCCCCCGTTGCGCGTCGCCTCGGTCCGGACGGCGTCCGCGCGCCGCGTCACCCACGGACCCGAGGCGGCGTCAGCGGCGCAGCAGCGCGGCGGGGTCGTCCAGCGCGGCGCGCACGGAGTGCCGGGCCGCCCCGAGCAGCGGCCCGTCCGGGCCGAGCGGCGAGACCGTCACCGGCACCGGCGTGCCGCGGCCCCCCGCGGCCACGGTGGTGCGCCGGGCCAGTTCGCGGCTGACCGGCGTCAGCAGCCAGGGCGCCAGCCGGGACAGCGCGCCACCGAGCACGACCCGGCGCGGATCCAGCAGGTTGACGGCGCCGGAGAGCGCGATGCCCAGCGCGGTGCCGGCCTGCCGGACGGCCCGCAGCGCGGTGGGCTCGCCCGCCTCGCAGCGCGCGGCCAGGGCCCCCACGCGGATCCCGGGCCCCGGCCGCAGGCCCGCCGCGCGCAGCAGCGCCTCCTCGCCCGCGTACGCCTCCAGGCAGCCGCGCCCGCCGCACCGGCACGCGCGGCCCTCCGGCCGGACCGGCAGATGGCCCAGTTCGCCCGCGAACCCGTGGGCGCCGCGCAGCAGTTCGCCGTCGATCACGACCGCCGCGCCGATGCCGGCCTCGGCCGACACGTGCAGGAAGCTCTCCCCGGCGCCCCGGCCCGACCACAGCTCGGCCAGCGCGCCGAGGTTCGCCTCGTTCTCCACCGTGACCGGGCCCAGGTCGCGCGGCAGCAGCCCGTCCAGATCGGCGTTCCGCCAGCCGAGGTTGGCCGCGTGCAGCACGGTGGCCGTGTTCCGCACCACCAGGCCGGGCACGGCCACCGTCAGCCCGGCCGGGCGCAGTCCCGCGTCCGCCGCCTCGGCCACGGCGGCACGCAGCATGTCCGTCAGACCGGCCAGCACCACCTCCGGACCGGTGTCGCGGCCGTCGCGGCCGTGGGACTCCCGGCGCCGGCGCACCCGCACCCGGCCGCGCAGGTCCATGACGCACACGGCCAGGTGGTCCACACCGATCTCGGCGCCCACCCCGCACGGGCCCCGGTCGGCGAGCAGCAGCCCGGTGCCGGGGCGCCCGACCGCCCCCGGCCGCCCGGGTGCCGGATCCCGCTCGGTCAGCAGTCCGCCCCGGAGCAGTTCGTCCACGAGCGTGGACACCGCCGCCCTGGTCAGGCCGAGCCTGGCCGCCACGGCGGCGCGGGAGAGCGGCTCCCCGGCGGCGAGGGCGTGCAGCACCCGGGCGAGGTTGCGGCGCCGGATCCCGGACTGGGTCAGGGCGCCCGGACCGGCCACGCCGTGTTCCCGGCCGCTCCTCACGGCCGCCGCAGCAGCGCGTCGGCGTCGGTGAGGGTCGCGGCGATCCGGGCGAGCGCGGCCTCGTCCCGCGCCACCGGACCGTACGCGGGTCCGTCCGCGGTGCCCCAGTCCCGGGCGACGGCGGCCGGGTCACGGCCCAGGAGCAGCCCGGCGGCCTGGGCGGCGGCGCCGAGGGCCACCAGCTCCCGGGCGCGCGGCACCAGCACCGGGCGGCCCGACAGCCGGCGCACGGTCTCGCGCCACGCGGTGCCGCGCGCGCCGCCGCCGATGAGCACGATCGGCCCGTCCGGGTCGGCGTCCTCGTCCAGCACGAGGTCCAGCGCGCGCAGCAGGGCGAACACGGCGCCGTCGTAGGCGGCCTGGAGCACCTGGCCGCCGGTGGTCGCGTGCCGCAGGCCGTGGACCAGGCCGGTGGCGTGCGGGAGGTCGGGGGTGCGCTCGCCGTCGAGGAACGGCAGCACCACGGCGTCGCCGCCGGGCTCGGCCGCCTCCCGGTCCAGGCCCAGCAGCGCGGCGAACCGGTCGACGGCCAGCGTGCAGTTGAGCGTGCAGGCCAGCGGCAGGAAGCCGTCCCGGGCGTCGGCGAAGCCCGCCACGACACCGCTGGGGTCGGCCGGGCGCCGCCCGGAGACCGCGTAGACCGTGCCGGAGGTGCCCAGGCTCAGGACCGGGCGGCCGGGCACGAGCCCGAGCCCCAGGGCCCCGGCCATGTTGTCCCCGGTGCCCGCGGCGACCGGTATGCCCTCGGGCAGCGGCAGGCCCGGCCGCACCGTGCCGGCCGGTTCGCCGGGCGCGACCACGCGTGGCAGCAGCGCGGGGTCGAGCCCGACGTGCGCCAGGACGCCGTGGTCGTAGTCGCCGGTCGCGGTGGACCACCAGCCGGTGCCCGAGGCGTCGCCCCGGTCGGTCGTGCCACCGTGCGTCTCCTGGCCGGTGAGCCGACCGGTCAGGTAGTCGTGCGGGAGCCGGACGGCCCGGGTGGCGGCGGCGGACGCGGGCTCGTTCTCCCTCAACCAGGCCCACTTGGTGACGGTGAACGAGGCCACCGGGACGCTGCCGATCCGTTCCGCCCACGCCGCCGGTCCGCCCAGCTCGGCGAGCAGCCGGTCGCGCTGCGGCGCCGAGCGCGTGTCGTTCCACAGCAGCGCGTCGCGCACCGGGCGGCCGGCGGCGTCCAGCGTCACCAGGCCGTGCTGCTGCCCGGCGACCGCCACGGCCGCCGCCCGTCCGGCGGCCGGTCCGCACTGGGCCAGGGCGTCGGACAGCGCCCGCCACCACTGCGCGGGATCGCTGCCGCGTTCGGCCGTCACCACGTGCGGCGCCTGCCCCCGGGCCACGACCGCCCCGGTGGCGGCGTCGACCACCAGCACCTTGGTGGATTGCGTGGAGCTGTCCACGCCGATGACGAGGGGGCCGTCGGGTGCGGACATGGGCACGGTCCTTCCGGGCGGGCGGGGAGCGGATCTCCCCGGCGGGCGCGGAGGCATCCTAGTTTGTCAACGGCCCTGACTAATCCCCCTCGCCGGGTCCCGGCCGCGCGCACCGCCCCGGTCGCCGGGGCGCCGCCGTGAGCGTCAGCAGGCCCACCACGACCAGCGCCACCCCGGCCCAGGCCGCGGCGGTGAGGCGTTCGCCGACCACCGCGACACCCAGCACGGCGGCCACCACCGGCTCGAACAGGCTGAGCGTCGTCGCCGCGCCCGCCCGCACCCGGGCCAGGCCCGCGCCGAAGAGCACGTACGCCAGCCCCATCGGGACCAGCGCCAGATACGCCGCGACCGCGACCCCGCGCGCCTCCACGACGAGCGGGCCGCCCGTCGCCGCGAAGAGCGGCAGCAGCACGACCGCCGCCGGCCCGAAGAGCGCGCCCATCGCGGCACGCGAGGAGTGCCCGGACCCGATGACGCGGGCGCCGCACCAGGCGTACCCGGCGTACGCGGCACCCGCCAGCAACCCCAGGGCGACGCCGCCCGCGACGCGGTGACCGGCGCCGCCGCCCCCGGGCCCGGACAGCGCCAGCGCGGCGCACCCGGCCGTCGCGGCGGCTGTCGCCACCAGCCGGCGCCGGGTCAGCCGCACGCCGTCCAGGACCCGTTCGAGCAGCGCGGCGAAGACGGGCGCGCTGCCGAGGCCGACCACCGTGCCGACGGCCACCCCGGCCCACGCCATGGCCGGGTAGAACGCCAGCGGGTAGACGACGACGCCGAGCGCACCGAGCAGCGCGCAGCGCAGCACTGCCGGGCCGCCGCGCAGCACGGCGAGCGCCGGCCGCCCTGCCACGGCCAGGGTGAGGAGGCCGCCGAGGCCCGTGGTGGCAGCACCGACGGACAGCGCGGAGGCGCCCTCGGGGGCGAAGCTCGCGGCGGTGCCGGTGGTGCCCCACAGCGCGGCGGCGGCCAGGACCAGGGCGGCACCCGCCGCCGGGTGCCCGGCGGCGGGGAAGGCCGGGGACGAGGGCGAGGCGGGTGAGGAAGGCGTTACGGGTGATGACGACATGGTGGGGCGTCCTGCTCCGTCGGGATCCGTGGGTCCGGGATCGGCGGAGGGCGCGCCGGGACACCGGCCGGGCCGGGGCGGCACCGGGCCGGTGCGTGGACGGCGTCAGCCGCGCGCCCTCAGCGGGCGGACGGCGGCGGTGTGACGGTGCGGTGGTAGGACGGACGCATGTCCGGCACCCTAACGGACGCCCGCGCCGGGCCGCCCCAGGGCGGCGAGGGTGCCCTCCAGGGCGAAGGTGGCCGCGCCCAGGCACACCGGGTCGGCCGGGAGGGAACTCAGCACGATCTCGGTCGCGGCCAGCGGGCGGCGCAGCGCGTGCCGGGCCACTGCTTCCCGGGCCAGCTCCAGCAGCCGCGGGCCCAGCCGCCGGGCGACCCAGCCGGTGAGCACGATGACCTCGGGGTTCAGCAGATTCACCAGGTCGGCGAGGGCGGCGCCGAGATAGCCCGCCGTGCTGCGCAGCACCTGAGCGGCCACCGGGTCGCCCTCGTCGCAGCCCTGGGCCAGCCGGGCGATGGTGGCGGCCTGGTCGCCCGGGCAGAGCAGCGGGCTGTCCGGGCTGGTCTCGCGCAGGTTGCGCATGATGCCGGGCGCCCCGACGTAGGACTCGACGCACCCGCGCCGGCCGCACTGGCAGGGGCGGCCGTCCAGCACCAGCGCGGTGTGCCCCCACTCGCCCGCCCCGTTGGAGGCCCCGCGGTGCGGCGTGCCGCCGAGGGCCAGCCCGGCACCGACGCCCGTGCCCAGGCTCACCACCACCGCGTCGTCCCGGCCGCGCGCCGCGCCGAACCACAGCTCCGCGACCAGGCAGGCCCGCGGCGGGGTGTCCAGGTACAGCCGGTACGGGACGCGCTCGGCCAGCAGCCCGAGCAGCGGCACGTCGTGCCAGCCCCAGTCGGCGGCGAAGACCGACACCCCGCCCTCGCGGTCGACCATGCCCGGCACGCTGATGCCGGCGCCCAGCACCCGCTGCCCGGCCGCCGCGCGGGCCGCCGCCGCGCGCACGGCCGCGGCGATGCGCCCGGCAACCCGGGCCGGCTGGTGCTCTCCGTGCCGCAGCTCCTCGTGGGCGCGGGCCAGGACGCGCAGCGCGAGATCGACGACCTCGACGCGCACATGCGTCTCGGCGACGTCCACGCCGATCAGCGCCCCGCCGCGCGGGTTGACGGCGAGCAGGCCGCGCGGCCGGCCGCCCCCGGAGTCCTCGAAGCCGGCGTCGACGAGCATGCCGTGGTCCAGCAGCTCGCCCACCAGCGTGGCGACGGTGGCCAGGCTGAGACCGGTCGCCGCGGCCAGCCGGGGCCGGGACACCGGGGACTCCGCCATGGCCTGCCGGACGAGGCGGTAGCGGTTCGCCGTCCGGATGTCGCGGGAGGTGCCCCTCACCTCAGTCCCCGCCGCCGTCCTTGTCCTTCCGGCGGAACCATCGGCGCTTGCGCTGCCCGGCGGAGCGGCCGCGCCGCCCCGAGCCGTATATCCATCCGGCGGGAGGCTGGTCCGAGCGCCACGGCTGCGGGGCGGGGGCGCCGTTCTTCCAGCGCTCGGCCAGCATCCGCGTCCTGGCCGCGGGCTCGCGCACCTCGGCGCCGCGCACGAAGCTCTCGTCGAGCACGACGTCGTCCCACTCGTCGCCCGCCGGGTCGTCCCGGCCCGTCGGCTCCGTCCCCATGAGCTGCCTCCCGTCGACCCTCGGTGCGCGACAGTCCACCACGTCGTGAACGCCGCGCGTGGCCGGCTGGTTCCTCCCCCAGCCCCGGCACCCCGGGGCGACACCGTACCGAAGGGCTCCTAGCGCCGCGCGTCCGGTGCCTGTGCCCGGGTCCGGTTTCCGCGCGTCGCGTACAGGCTGGTGACGGTGGTGACGGCCAGGACGGCGCAGATGACGCCCAGCGAGACGGGGGTGCTGATCTCGGGGGTGTGCACACCCGACTCGTGCAGCGCGTGCAGCACGAGCTTGACGCCGATGAAGCCGAGGATGACCGACAGCCCGTACGACAGGTGCACCAGCTTCTCCAGCAGGCCGCCGATCAGGAAGTAGAGCTGGCGCAGGCCCATCAGCGCGAACGCGTTGGCCGTGAAGACGATGTAGGCGTCCTCGGTCAGGCCGAAGATGGCCGGAATCGAGTCCAGCGCGAAGAGGATGTCGGTGCTGCCGATGGCCAGCATCACGATCAGCATGGGCGTGATCAGGCGGCGGCCGTTCTCCCGGACGAAGAGTCTCGTGCCGTGGTACCGGTCGGTGGCGGGGAAGCGGTGCTCGACCATCTTCAGGAAACGGTTCTCCTCGTACTCCTCCTCCGGCTCCTCGGCGCGGGCCTCCTTGATCAGCTTCCAGGCGGTCCAGATGAGGAAGGCGCCGAAGATGTAGAACACCCAGGAGAAGCTCGCGATCAGCGCGGCGCCCGCCGCGATGAAACCGGCGCGCAGCACCAGCGCGATCAGCACGCCGATCATCAGCACCCGGGCCTGGTACTCCGCGGGCACGGCGAACTTGGTCATGATCAGCACGAAGACGAACAGGTTGTCCACGCTGAGGGACTTCTCCGTGATGTACCCCGCGAAGAACTCACCGGACGGGGTGCCGCCCTCCAGGACCAGCAGCCCGACGCCGAACAGCACCGCGAGCACGATCCAGATGACCGTCCACGTCCCGGCCTCCCTGAGCGTCACCTCGTGCGGCTTGCGCCCGAAGAAGAAATCCACGGCGATGAGCGCGCTGAGCACCACCACGGTGAGCACCCACATGGTCAACGAGACGTCCACTGTTCCTCCGGCTTCCGGTTGTCCGACTTCCGCCCGCGTGCGGGCCATCCCTTCCCCGAGGCGCCAGGAACGGCCGCGCGGGCCGCCGAGGCGATCGGATGCAAGGTTAATCAAATAGTAAAGTCCCTGGTGTTCGAGCCGGATAAGGAGCCGGTCCCGGCCCCGACCCGCGCGGGACGAGCCGCCACCGGGCCGCCGGGGGAACGCTGTGCCGTGCCGTGGTCGTCCTGAGCCACCCGGCCCACGGCGTGGTCACCGCGGCGGTCCTCGGCCTCACCGGCCGCCGGCCGCGGGCCGTGTTCGTGCCGGGGCCGCGCCCGGGGGCGCATCCGGGCGTTCGCCGCGGGAGGCCGGCGGGGTCATGGCCACCCACACGCCGGTCACGTGGTGCGCCGTTCTCCGGCTTCCTCATCGCCCCGGCGGTCATCACCGGCTACGGCCGGGCGGCAGGGCGCCGGGGGGCACTGGCGGCGGGTCTGGTCATCGCGCCGCACGGCCCGGGCCGCCGCCCGGGCCCGGGGGGCCGCTCAGCGGGCCGGGCCGTCCTCGGGCGCCACGGGCAGGTCCGCCCACACCACGTGCCCCTGCCCGCCCGCGCGCGGGCGCACCCCCCACACCTTCGCCAGCGCGCACACCAGGAACAGCCCGCGCCCGCTCTCGTCCTCCTCGCCCGCCGGGCTCGGCGGCTCCTGGGGGCCCGGCCCGTCGCTGGCCACCGCGACGCGCACCAGCCCTCCCAGCAGCCGCAGTTCGCAGCCGACGGTCCGGCTCGCGGTGTGCCGCAGCGCGTTGGTGACCAGCTCCGACATCACCAACTGCGCGGTGTCTGAGGTCTCGTGCGGCGTCCGCCACGCCGCGAGCTGCCGACGGATCCGTCTTCGCGCCTCGGCGGCCGACGTGTCGGCGGCCGGCAGGACGAAGCGGACCCGTTCGTCCGTCAGAACAGCGGTCCGGTCCCGCCCGGGTGACTGAGCGTGCGAGGAGAAGGCCACGGATCTACTGTGCGTGCTGGCCGTCACGTCCGGCAAGAGCCATCCTGCAATTTTCAGAATCGTCGTTCTCACTCTGTTGCGGACGCTGACGCCATGACAGACTGCTTCTGCACAGGGGCAGTTGGGGGAGGCGGGGCAGTGGCGGGCGGACCGGCGAGCGGCGCGGCGACAGTGCTGCGGCTCGTGCTGGGCAAGCGGCTCCAGGACCTCCGGGAGGCCGCGGGCCTCTCCTTCGAGGAGGCGGCCACGGCGCTGGACGTCACGCACGCCACCATCCGCCGGATGGAGAAGGCGCAGGTCGGGCTGAAGGTTCCCTACGTCGAGAAGCTCCTGCGCATCTACGGCGTGACCGGCCAGCGGGAGATCGACGCGTTCCTCGACCTGGTGCGCGAGGCCAACCAGCCCGGCTGGTGGCACCGGTACCGGGACGTCCTGCCCGAGTGGTTCAGCGCGTTCGTCAGTCTGGAGGCCGAGGCCGACCAGATCCGCGCGTACGAACCGCACTACGTCCCCGGGCTGTTGCAGACCGAGGCGTACGCCACGGCGGTGCTCCGCGCCGGCATGCCGCACGCCCCGGCCGGCGAGATCGAGCGGCTGGTGGCGCTGCGCCTGACGCGTCAGGAGCTGCTGGTCCGCAAGCAGCCGCCCCTGCTGTGGGTCGTCATGGACGAAACGGTCCTGCGCCGGCCCATCGGCCGGCCGCATGTCATGCGCGCCCAGATCTCCCGGCTGATCGAGGCCGCCACCACGATGCCGCAGGTGCGGCTCCAGGTCATGCCGTTCGCCGCGGGCCCCCATCCGGCGATGTACGGGCCCTTCCACCTCTTCCGGTTCCCCCTTCACGAACTGTCCGATGTCGCCTGCGCGGAGAGCCTCGTCGGCGCGGCGTACTTCGACCAGCGCGACGACGTGTCGGCGTTCCGGGAGGCCCTGGACCGGATGTGCGCGCAAGCCGCGCCAGTGAACCGCACCGAGGCCATCCTCAGTGCCATTCGCAAGGAGATCTGAACCCATGGATCGCATTTACAACGGCATGCCCGCCAAGCACCTCGGCACCGAGGGGTGGCACAAGCCCTGGTCCGGCGGCAACGGCGGGAGCTGTGTCGAGGCGATGCGACTGCGGGACGGCCGGGTGGCGCTGCGCCAGTCGGCCGACCCGGACGGCCCCGCGCTGATCTGTTCGCATCACGAGATCGAGAGGTTCATCCAGGGAGTGAAGTCCGGAGAGGCGGACTTCCTCCTCGTCTGACCATCCGCGGGGGGATGAGGCGCGGTGTCCGCCCACGGGGGGGCGGACACCGCGCCGGTACGACAGGGACGAGAAGACGGAGCAGGCCGTGCGAGACGAGGGCTACACCGCGGGTTTCACCGGGGGTTTCACCGCCGAGCAGATCGACACCGGCAGACCCCACCCGGCGCGGATGTACGACTACTACCTGGGCGGCCAGGACAACTACGAGGTCGACCGCGCCGCCGCCGAGCGGGTCATCGCGCTGCTGCCGGACATCAGAGTGGCCGCACGGGAGAACCGGGGCTTCCTGCGCCGCGCCACCGCGGCCGTCACCCGGCGCGGGATCCGCCAGATCATCGACGTCGGCACCGGGATCCCCACCTCGCCCAACACCCACGAGGTGGCCCGGTCCGTCGACCCGGACGTGCGCGTGGCCTACGTCGACAACGACCCCATCGTCAGCGCCTACGCGGGCGCCAGGCTGACCAACGACGGAAGCGCCGCGTTCGCCCTCGCGGACCTGCGCGACCCCGGATCGATCCTCGGCCACCCGGTCGTGCGACGGCTGATCGACCTCGGGCAGCCGGTCGCGCTGATGCTCGTGGCGATCCTGCACTTCGTGGACGACGCCGACGACCCGGCGGGCATCGTCGCGGCCCTCACCGAGCCGCTGCCGCCGGGCAGTTGTCTGGTGCTCAGCCACGGCACCCCCGACTTCCACGATCCCGCCCAGCTCGGCGCGGTCGGCGAGGTCTACCGCAACGCCACCGCCTCGCTCACGCTGCGCCCGCGCGCACGGGTGCTGGAGTTCTTCGCGGGATTCGACCTCATCGACCCGCCGGGCCTGGTACAGCCGCCGTTCTGGCAGCCGGAGGCACCCGTGCCGGACGACCCGGTGCTGCGCGGGCTCGGCTTCTACTGCGGGGTGGGCGTCAAGCGCTGAACCCGCGGGCGGGCCCCCAGGGGGTGGGGCGTTCGGGTACGGCCGGGATCGCCGCGTCACCCCGGGCGGCCCGGGTCGTTGCCGTTGATGACGCCGTACCGCCGTGACCCGGCGGCGGGCCCGGACCCGGGGCCCGGCCCGCCGGGGCGGGGCGCCCGTGCGGCGACCGTCCCCGCCGACCCTCCCTGGGAGGTTCCATGAAACTGCGCCGCTCGCTGGCGACGGCCGTCACCGCGGCCGTCGCCATCGGCGTCTCCACCCTCGGGCCCGCTCCGGCCTCGGCACAGGAGACCGCCGCCGAGAAGTACGTGGCCCTGGGCGACTCCTACTCCTCCGGCGCCGGCGCCGGCAGCTACGACAGCGCCAGCGGCGACTGCAAACGCAGCACGCAGGCGTATCCGGAGCTGTGGGCCGAGGCCAACGCGCCCGCGTCCTTCGACTTCACCGCCTGCTACGGCGCCACGACCACCGACGTCGTCAACGAGCAACTGGGCCCGCTGGACACCGGCACCACCCTCGTCACCCTCAGCGTCGGCGGCAACGACGCGGGCTTCGGGGACACGATGCTGACCTGCGTCATCCAGGGCACCAGCGCCTGCCTGGACGCGATCGACACCGCCACGGCCTACATCACGGACACCCTGCCCGGCCGGCTCGACACGGTGTACCGCGCCGTGCGCGACGAAGCGCCCAACGCGCGTGTGGTGGTGCTGGGTTACCCCCGCATGTACGAGCTGGACGGAAGCTGCTCGTTCGGCATCAGCGAGGAGTCCCGGGCCGCGATCAACGGCGCCGCCGACCACCTCAGCGAGGTGACCGCCAAGCGGGCCGCCGACCACGGCTTCACCTACGCGGACGTGCGGCCCGCCTTTGCCGGGCACGAGATCTGCTCGGCCGACGAATGGCTGCACAGCGTCAATCTCGCGGACCTCGGCGACTCCTACCACCCCACCGCCGAGGGCCAGTCCGGCGGCTACTACGCGGCACTGGAGGGCGTGGCCTGACGGGTGGTCACCCCTGCCCGGCGCTGACGGCCCGGCCGTCGCCCCCGTCGCCCCGCGCGGCGGCCAGGGCGGCGGCCGGGTCCGTCCCGGCGGGCCCCGCGGGCCACCAGCGCCCGCCCGCCCGGCGGAACGGCCACCAGCGGCCGTCCGCGTCACAGCGGAGCTGTATCCCCTCGCCGACGACCGTCCAGCCGGCGCCGGAGCGGCGCAGCGCGGGCCGGGACTCCTCGCCGGCCCAGACCGCGGCGAGCTGGTCCGCCGCCCGCGCCGGGGCGGCGCCGGCCGTCCCCTCCAGCACGGCCAGGCCGGCCCGTCCGCCGCACCGCCAGGCCCGTACAGCGACATCGAGGTCGCGCGGGGTGCGCCCGCAGCCCTCCGCCAGCCGCCGGGCCACGCGGGCCGGAGGACGGCCGGCGGCCATCCGCACCGCGTCCTCCCACACGCCGAGCGGGGCGGGCACCGGCTCCGCCGCGTGCCCGGGGGACAGGGCACCGGCGAGCAGCCGCGCCGCCCGCCCGGCCGTGTCCGCGACGAGGAACGCGAGCGCCCCGGTGTCCAGCCCGTCCGCCGGCTCGGCGCCGCCGGACAGCGCGGGTCCGGTGCCCGGCTCGGTCACGGCGGGCGGCGGAGCGGGCAGCGGCGGGAGCGCCCCGGCGCGCTCGTACGCGTCCACCGCGCGTACCCCGGCGGGCACCGGCGGGTGCGCCGGCCGGTCACGCGCCCGGTCCGCGCGGGCGGCGCCGCGCCGTTGCAGCTCGTCGGTCAGCTCGCGCTCCGGCCGCCCGCGCAGCAGCAGCAACAGGAACGGGTCGGCGTCCAGCAGCCGGGCCACCTGGTAGCAGAGCGCGGCGGTGTGCGCGCAGTGGTCCCACTCGCCGCACTCGCACGACGGCTCCAGGTCCCCGATGCCCGGCAGCAGGTCGACGCCGGCCGCCGCCGCGTCCTCGACCAGGTGCGCCGGCATGTCCCGGTCCAGCAGTGCCGCGAGGTGCCCGGCCTCGCGGGCGACGGTCTCCAGCAGCCGGTCCCACTCCGGCCCGGTCAGCCGCCGCACCAGCACGTCGGCGCGCTGGTGCGTGCCGTCGCCGTCCCGGACCACGGCGGTCAGCCGCCCCGCGCGCACCGAGACGGCGCCGACCGCGCCCGCCCTGGCGTGCCGCCGTCCCTGCCGCAGCCGCTTGCCGTCCAGCGCGGTGTCCTCCAGCGCCTTCAGCCAGCTCTGCCCCCACCAGGTGGCCGCGAACCCGCGCCCGCGGGCGGGCGGCAGGGCGGCGAGGACCACCTCGTCGTGCCCGGCGTCGTGGGTCGCCGTCCGGTCGGTCGTCCGCTCGGTCGTCCGGCTCATCGTTCGCTCCCCAGGTGCCCGGCCCCGCGCAGTGCCACGAGGTCGGCCAGTTCGGCGTCGGACAGGTCGCTCCAGGCCGCCTCGCCCCGGCCGAGCACCGACTCGGCCAGGGCCCGCTTGCGTTCCAGCAGGGCGGCGATCCGGTCCTCGACCGTGCCCTCGGCGATCAGCCGGTGGACCTGCACCGGGCGGTCCTGGCCGATGCGGTGGGCACGGTCGGTGGCCTGCGCCTCGACGGCCGGGTTCCACCAGCGGTCGAAGTGCACCACGTGCTCGGCGCGGGTGAGGTTCAGCCCGGTGCCCGCCGCCTTCAGCGACAGCAGGAAGACCGGCACCTCGCCGGCCGAGAAGTCGCGGACCATCTCCTCCCGGCGCGGCACCGGGGTGCCGCCGTGCAGCAGCAGGCTCCGCACCCCGCGCTCGGTCAGGTGCCGTTCCAGCAGGCGGGCCATCCGCACGTACTGGGTGAAGACGAGCACGCTCGCGCCCCCGGCCAGGATCGTGTCCAGCAGCTCGTCGAACAGCTCCAGCTTTCCCGAACGCCCCGCCAGCCGGGGGGCGTCCTCCTTCAGGAACTGCGCCGGGTGGTTGCAGATCTGCTTCAGCGAGGTCAGCAGCTTGACCACCAGGCCGCGCCGGGCGAGGCCGTCGGTGCCGGAGACGGCGGCGAGGCCCTCGCGGACCACGGCCTCGTACAGTCCGGCCTGTTCGGCGGTGAGCGCGACCGCGCGGTCGGTCTCCGTCTTCGGCGGCAGCTCGGGCGCGATGCCCGGATCCGACTTGCGGCGGCGCAGCAGGAACGGCCGCACCAGGCGGGCCAGCCGGTCGGCGGCGAGCGGGTCGGCGCCGGACTCGACGGCGTCCGCGAAGCGGGAGCGGAACGTGCCCAGGCTGCCGAGGAGGCCGGGCGTGGTCCAGTCGAGCACGGCCCACAGCTCGGAGAGGTTGTTCTCCACGGGCGTGCCGGTCAGGGCGACCCGGGCCCGGGCGGGGATCGTGCGCAGCTCGCGGGCCGTGGCGGAGAACGGGTTCTTCACGTGCTGCGCCTCGTCCGCGACGAGCAGGGACCACTCGGCGGCCCCGGCGAGGCGGCCGGCGTCCAGGCGCATCGTGCCGTAGGTGGTGAGCACCACTTCGTCCCCGGCGAGGTCCGTCAGGTCGCGGGCCGGGCCGTGGTGGCGGCGCACCGGTGTGCCGGGCGCGAACGCGGCGAACTCCCGCTGCCAGTTGCCCAGAAGGGAGGCCGGGCAGACCACCAGCGCCGGTCCGGCGGTGGCGGGGGCGAGCTGCCGGTGCAGGTGGAGCGCGATCAGCGTGATCGTCTTGCCCAGGCCCATGTCGTCGGCGAGGCAGCCACCGAGCCCGAGCGAGGTCATGCGGTGCAGCCAGTTCAGCCCGCGCACCTGGTAGTCGCGCAGCGTGGCGGCCAGCGCCGGGGGCTGGGACACCGGCGCGTCACCGGCCCGTTCGGGGTCGGCCAGCCGGTCGCGCAGGGTGCTCAGCCAACCGGTGGTGGTCACCTCCACCCGCTCGCCGTCCACCTCGGCGCCGCCGGTGAGGGCGGCGCCGAGCGCGTCCAGCGCGGTGACCTTGCGGTCCTGCCGTGCGCGGGCGCGGCGCACCTCCTCGGGCGCCACCAGCACCCACTGGTCCCGCAGCCGCACCACGGGCCGCCCGGCCTCCACCAGCCGGTCCAGCTCCTCGCGGGTCAGCTCGCTGTCGCCCACGGCGAAGCGCCAGTCGAACGCGAAGAGCGCGCCGGGGGAGAGCGGCGACGGCAGTGCGGACTCCGGGCGCCCGTCCGGCCCGTCGCGGTCCGCCGCCCCGGCCGGGCCGACGACCGCGCGGGCGGTGAGGCCGCGCACGAGGTCGCGCGGCCAGTGCACCTGGACGCCGGCCGCCTCCAGCGCGCGGGCGACCGGCGCGCCGAGGAGCCCGGCGACGTCCTCGTCGGCGAGGTCGACGGCGTCCGGCACGGCGGCCGACAGCAGCGGCGTCAGGGGTTCCCACGCGGCGGCGGCGCGGCGCAGCGTCAGCAGCGCGTCGGTGCGGGCGCGGGGCCCGAACGCGGCGGCGGCCGGCGAGGTGCCCGACCAGAGCTCGGCGGCGTCCGCGACGGCGGCCGGGTCGGTGAGGCTGTGGAGCTGCACCACCGCGCGGAACGAGGGCCCTCCGGTGCCCGCGGTCGGATCCGCCTCGACGCGCAGCGAGACACGGACGCCCGCGTCGTGCCCGGCCGCCACTCCCTCGGCCCAGGCGCGCTGCCGGGGCAGGCGGCGCGGGGCCCGGTCGGCCCAGGCGGGGCCGCCCGCGGCGAGGGCGGCGGCGGGGGTGCGCGGCAGGGTGTCGGCGACCGCGTCGAGGAACGCGCGCAGCAGCGTCTCGGGCCGGGGCAGCAACGGCCCGCCGTCGTCGGCCGGTTCGGGCAGCGGCGCGGCGTGCGCGTGGGGCGGCATCGCGGCGGCCAGCTCCCGCAGCCGCGCGGCGTCGGCGGCGTCCAGCGGGCCGAGCCGCCAGGCGTCGTGGTCGGTGCCGGTCAGTCCCGGCAACAGCTTTCCGCGTGCGGCCAGCTGGAGGGCGAGCACGGCGGCGGCGCCCCAGCAGGCGGCCGAGCCGTCGGCGCCGGTGCCTCCGGCCCGGGCCCGGGTCAGCACGGGCAGCGCGTCGCGCACCGGCAGCACGACGGCCGGGACCGTGCGGACGTGGACCGAGCCGTCCGGCGCGGGGAGCACCACGGGCAGCTCCTCGCCCGGCAGGTCGCCGGCGTCCGGCGGGGAGCCGTCGGGGTGCCAGAAGGCGACGCGGGAGGCACGCGGGGGATCGGCGGGCAGAAAGACGGCGGCGCAGCCGGTGAGAGCGGATGTCCGGGCGGGCGGGGGCGGGGTCGCTGTCACGCGCTGACCGTCTCCTCAAATTTGACTAGCGGTGGTGCGACCGCCGAGGGTACCGCACGTTCCCGGGCTCGGGAAACGGCCGCCGGGGCACGGGTCCGGTCCCCGGGCCGGCAGGGGGCCTGGGTACACCCCGGGCCGGGGGCTGCCGCCATGGTCCGGGCGGGGCGGCCGTTCCTACCGTGAAGGGGCGTCGTCCACCGGCGACCAGCGCCGACGACGAAAGACGGCGACGAACGCCCGCGACGTCCGTCCGGTGACGTCCGGCGTCCTCCGCCGTCGGCCCGCCGCCCCCGAACTTCCGGAGACCTGATGCCCCGAGCCGCCCCCGCGC
>NZ_JBPQTQ010000136.1:0-16491 GCF_051386415.1 Streptomyces sp. URMC 129 | reverse complement strand
GGGGTGGGGATCCGGTAGGGTTGGGGGCAGCCCCTCACGCGGCGCTATCTCGCTGAACTCCCCCAGGGCCGGAAGGCAGCAAGGGTAGGTGAGCTCTGGTGGGTGCGTGAGGGGCCCTTCGTATGTCAGTGGGGGCCGATATCGTCGGAGGCGTGTCCTCCCTCGCGCTGTACCGCCGCTACCGACCCGAGACCTTCGCCGAGGTCATCGGGCAGGAGCATGTCACCGATCCGCTGCAGCAGGCCCTGCGGAACAACCGGGTCAACCACGCGTACCTCTTCAGCGGGCCGCGGGGCTGCGGCAAGACGACCAGTGCGCGCATCCTCGCCCGCTGTCTCAACTGTGAGCGGGGCCCGACGCCCGCGCCGTGCGGGGAGTGCCAGTCGTGCCGGGACCTCGCGCGGAACGGGCCGGGGTCCATCGATGTCATCGAGATCGACGCCGCCTCGCACGGTGGTGTGGACGACGCCAGGGAGCTGCGGGAGAAGGCGTTCTTCGGACCGGCGTCGAGCCGGTACAAGATCTACATCATCGACGAGGCGCACATGGTCACCCCGGCGGGGTTCAACGCCCTGCTGAAGGTGGTCGAGGAGCCGCCCGAGCATCTGAAGTTCATCTTCGCCACCACCGAGCCCGAGAAGGTCATCGGCACCATCCGGTCGCGCACGCACCACTATCCCTTCCGCCTCGTGCCGCCCGGGACGCTGCGGGACTATCTGGCGGAGGTGTGCGAGCGCGAGGCCATTCCGGTCGAGGGGGCCGTGCTGCCGCTCGTCGTGCGGGCCGGGGCCGGGTCGGTGCGGGACTCGATGTCCGTCATGGATCAGCTCCTGGCCGGTGCCGGGGAGGCCGGGGTCACGTACGAGATGGCCACGGCGCTGCTCGGGTACACGGACGGGGCGCTGCTCGACGCGGTGGTCGACGCCTTCGCGGCCGGGGACGGCGCGGCGGCGTTCGAGGTCGTGGACCGGGTGATCGAGGGCGGGCACGATCCGCGCCGGTTCGTCACCGATCTGCTGGAGCGGCTGCGGGACCTGCTGATCCTGGCGGCCGTGCCGGACGCGGCCGACAAGGGCCTGATCGACGTGCCCGTGGACGTGCTGGAGCGCATGCGGGCGCAGGCCACCAGGCTCGGCCCGGCCGAGCTGAGCCGGGCGGCCGATCTCGTCAATTCCGGGTTGACGGAGATGCGGGGGGCGACCTCGCCGCGGCTTCAGCTGGAGCTGATCTGCGCCCGGGTGCTGCTTCCGGCGGCCTACGGGGACGAGCGGTCCCTGCTGAGTCGTCTGGAGCGTCTGGAGCGGGGGGCGGGGCCGGTGGTGACCGCCGCCGGGCCGCCGCCCGTGCGGGTCGAGGTCGCGCCGCCGGTGCACGCCGCGGCTCCGGCTCCGGCTCCGCCGCCCGCTCCGGTTCAGCAGGCGACGCCCGAGCCGCAGCCGCAGCCGCAGCCGCAGCCACGGGCCCAGCCGCAGCCGACCGGACAGGATCCGGCCGCGCGGCCGGGGGCCTGGCCGACGGCGCCCGCGCCGCAGTCCCCGCCGCAGTCCCCGCCCGGGGCCTGGCCCGCGGGCGCGGCCCCCGCACCGCCGTCCGCGCCACAGGCCCAGGCGGCCGGAACCGGGGGAGACCCGGAGCGGGTGCGGCACATGTGGCCGGAGATCCTGGACGCGGTCAAGGGGCGGCGGCGGTTCAGCTGGATCCTGCTCAGCCAGAACGCGCAGGTCGTCGGCTTCGACGGCGGCACGCTGCGGCTCGGGTTCGCCACCGCCGGGGCCCGGGACAGCTTTGTGAACAGCGGCAGTGAGGACGTGCTGCGGCAGGTCCTCGGCGACAAGCTGGGCGTGCAGTGGCGCATCGAGGCCGTCGTCGACAACGGCGGGGGCGGGGGTGGAGGCGGCGCGCGGCCCATGACGCCGGCGTCGCCCGTGTCGCCGCCGCCGATGGCGCCGATGGCACCGGCGGCGCGGCCGGCGCCGTCCCCGGCGGCCCGCGAGGCCGCCGCTCCGGGGCAGCCGTCGCCCGCCGTCCCGCGCCCCGCGCCCGAGGCGGTCGCGCCGGCCGCCCCGGCACCGCCGCCCCCGGTCTCCGTCGAGGACGACGTGCCCGAGGAGGACGATCCGGACCTCGACGAGACCGCGCTCACCGGCTACGAGCTGATCGTCAAGGAGCTGGGGGCGACCGTTATCGAGGAGTTCCACCACGAGTGAGACCCCGGCAGCCCGAGCCCGTAGGCTCAGGGGGGTACGCACCGTTGCCGACGAGCCAGAGGTGAGGCCGTGTTCCCCGGTGGTGGGGTCGACATGCAGCAGTTGTTGCAGCAGGCCCAGAAGATGCAGCAAGATCTCGCCGCGGCGCAGCAGGAGCTGGCCGAGACGCCTGTCGAGGGCAGTGCGGGCGGTGGCCTGGTCAGGGCCACGGTCACCGGCGCCGGTGAGCTGACCGGTCTGGTGATCGACCCCACGGCGGTCGACCCGGACGACACCGAGACCCTCGCGGATCTGGTGATCGCCGCCGTCCGCGACGCGAACCACGCGGCGCAGGAGCTGGCCAAGGTCAAGCTCGGGCCGCTCGCCCAGGGCCTCGGCGGCGGCATCCCCGGGCTGCCGTTCTGATCCGGCGCTGATCCGGCGCTGATCCGGACCCCGGGACTTCGGGAGTCCGGGAGCCCGGAATCCCGGTGCCGGGCGCCGACGATCCGGGGCCCGGCGCGGTTCTGCCCTTCTGACGGACAACGGACAGAGAATGAGCGAGCCCAGGCGAAGCGCGGGCAGGGAAGGCGGGGGGTTCACGTGTATGAGGGCGTAGTCCAGGAACTCATCGACGAGCTGGGGCGGCTGCCGGGCGTCGGCCCCAAGAGCGCCCAGCGGATCGCCTTCCACATCCTCCAGGCCGAGCCCGCCGACGTCCGCCGCCTCGCGCACGCCCTCACCGAGGTCAAGGAGAAGGTGCGGTTCTGCGCCGAGTGCGGGAACGTGGCGCAGGACGAACGGTGCCGCGTCTGCCTCGACCCGCGCCGCGACCCGACGGTGATCTGCGTGGTCGAGGAGCCCAAGGACGTGGTGGCCATCGAGCGCACCCGTGAATTCCGCGGCCGGTATCACGTGCTGGGCGGGGCCATCAGCCCCATCGACGGCGTCGGCCCCGGCGACCTGCGGATCCGGGAGCTGCTGGCGCGCCTCGCGGACGGCGCGGTCACGGAGCTGATCCTGGCCACCGACCCGAACCTGGAGGGCGAGGCCACCGCGACGTACCTGGCCCGTATGGTCAGCTCACTGGGCCTTCGCGTCACCCGGCTAGCCAGTGGCCTGCCGGTCGGGGGAGACTTGGAGTATGCCGACGAGGTCACCTTGGGACGCGCCTTCGAGGGTAGGCGGCTGCTTGATGTGTAATGCAGGCGACGCCGGCGCGGGCGCACGGGCGGACGCGGGCCCGCGGCGTGCGGCCGTCGCGTCTGCGAGGACCTTTGGGGAGGCGACCACGTGATGTCCGAAGCGATGCCGATGCCGCAGCGATCGGCCGACGGTCCGGTCACCGGCGGCCCGGCGGCCGGCGGGCGGGCCGGTGGCCCGGACGATTTCGCTGTCCAGATCGCCGACCAAGTCGAGAGCTTCATCGTCGCGGTCACCGAGGTCGCCAAGGGCGACGATCCGGACAGCGCGGTGCCGTACCTGCTGTTGCAGGTGTCCCAAGTCCTGCTGGCGGGCGGCCGGTTGGGCGCGTACGAGGACATCGTTCCCGAGGAGCGGTACGAGCCGGACACCGGTCCCGAGCCGGACATGGACGAGCTGCGCGAGCGGCTGGCCGGGCTGCTGGAGCCGATCGACGTCTACTCCGAGGTGTTCGACCCGTACGTGCCGCGCAGCACCCCCGTGGCCGCGCGGATCTCGGACGACCTGGCCGACATCATCAGCGACCTCAGGCACGGCATGGCCCACTACGCCGAGGGCCGGGTCAGCGAGGCGCTGTGGTGGTGGCAGTTCTCCTACCTGTCGAACTGGGGGCCCACCGCCAGTGCCTGCCTGCGGGCCCTGCAGTCCCTCGTCGCCCACGTCCGCCTGGACACGCCGCTGGCCGAGCTGGACGGGCTGGACACGGACAGCGACGCGGAGGACGGCGACCTGGAGCGCCAGGCCGGCCGGGTCATGGAACGGGAGATCGCCGCTCCGCTGGGGCTGAAGACCGCGAACTCCTGACCGGCTCTGATCAGTCCCTGATCAGTCCCTGATCAGCTTTCGGCCTGTCCAGCCGCTGGGGACGCCGGCGCCGACGCCGCAACGCTACGGCACCAGCGCCAGACGCCCCGCGGGCCGCCCTTGGCCAGGCGCTCGTGCGCCCGGGCCGCCGCGGCGAGCGGCAGGGTCTCAGCGACCCGCGCCGTCAGGCGGTCCGTCCCGGCGAGCCCGGACAGCTCGGCGAGAGCCGCCGGGTCCGTCGCGATCCACTCGGTGACCACCCTGATGCCGCGCAGGGGCAACGGCGCCCCGCCCGTCACCGCCACGAACGCGCCGCGGTTCCGCACCGCCGCCTGCGCCGTCACGCCCAGCAGCGCCACGTCCACCGCGCCCGCCACGCCGCCCGGCACCACCGCGCGGACCGCCGCCGCCAGGTCCGGAACGTCCCTCGGCATGAACGACTCCGCCCCCAGCCGCCGCACCAGCTCCTCGCCCGCCCGGCCCCGGGACGGCCACCACGCGCAGCCCGCGCGCCGCGCCCAGCTCCACGGCGAAGCCGCCTCGCCCCCGGCCGCGCCCGTCACCAGCACCGTGTCACCCGCCGCCGGACCGAGGTCGCGCAGGTGGTCGAGGCACTGCCACGCGGCCGTGGCGTCCAGCAGGTGCCGCAGGCGGCCACGTCCCGGCCGATGCGGCTCACACCCGCGGGGGCCATCGCTCAGGCCGCCACCGGCACCCCGCCCGCGTCACGGCGTCGACCGGGTCGACGGCGGCGGCCTCGGTCACCCCCACGCCCCCCACGCCCCGCACACTCCCCGCCGTCGCTCACCGCGGGCTGATCAGCAGCAGCGCGATGTCGTCGCTCCGCGACGCGGTCTGCCGCGCGTGCCGCAGCAGCGCGTCCGCGACCTCGTCGGCCGGTGTGCCCGCCGGGCCGAACCGCGCCAGGTGGCCCGCCAGCTCGTCCGTCGCCACGTCCAGGTCGATGCCGGGCGTCTCCACCAGCCCGTCGGTGTACAGCACCAGCACCGCCCCCGGCGGGAACGGCACCTCGACCGCCGGGTACTCCGCCCGCCGCACGATCCCGAGCAGCGGCCCCGGCGGCATCCGCAGCACGGCGACCTCTCCGTCCGGCAGGCGCAGCAGCGGCGGCGGGTGCCCGGCGTTGGCCAGCCTGGCCCGGTGATGGACCAGGTCGATGTCGACATAGAGACAGCTCGTGAACAGGCCGGGGTCGAGGTCGGCCAGCAGCTTGTTCGTCCGCGCCAGCACCTCGCCCGGCGCCGCGCCGGCCGCCGCGTGCACGGCGGTCCTGACCTGCCCCATCAACGCGGCGGCCGTCACGTTGTGCCCCTGCACGTCCCCGATGGTCGCCGCGGCGGTGGGGATGCCGTCCGCCCCGTCCGCGGCGGCGGCCGGGACGCCGTCGAGCCGGATCAGGTCGTAGAAGTCGCCGCCGACCTCCATGCCGCGGGTCGCGGGCAGATACCGCGCCGCCACCGCCAGGCCGGGGATGTCCGGCAGCTTGCGCGGCAGGAGCCCGTCCTGGAGGCGGCGGGCGAGCTGCTGGGTGGCGTCGTGGAGGCGGGCCCGTTCCAGCGCCTGGGCGATGAGCCCGGCGAGGGAGGTGAGGATGGCGCGCTCGTCGGCGGGGAAGTCGTGCGGGTGGTCGTAGGACAGCACGCAGCAGCCGACCGGCTTGCCGGAGGTGACCAGCGGCAGATACGCCCAGGCCGCCTTCTCCACGATCGCCGGAACGCCGGGGTACTCCCGCCCCAGCTCCTCCGGCGAGGCGAAGAAGCGCGGCGCGCCGCTGGTCAGCGCGTTGGAGGCGGGGGTCGGCGGGGTGCCCATCGGCGCGCCCTCGAACCGTTCGATGGCCTCCTCGGTGTAGCCGCGGTGGCCGACGATGTGCAGCCGGGAGCCCTCGGTCATGAACATCACCAACCCCTGGGCGCTGAAGGCGGGCAGGAGCTGGTTCGCGACCAGCTCGACCACCTCCTTCACCCCGGTCGCCTCGCTGAGGGTGGCGGAGAGCTGCATCAGGTGCGAGAGCGCGCCGGTGAGCGTGGGCGGCCTCACTCGCCCCGCGCCCGCCCCCACGCCCGCACCTACCCCCGCGTCGGCCGCGTCGCCCGTGCCGCCCGTGCCGCCCTGTCCGTCCGGTTCCCCGGGCAGGGGCGGCACCGCCTCCTCCGCGGCCTGCGCCCCTGCCGCCTCATCCGCCGGGACCGGCCGTTCGATCTCCGCGACGATCACGCTGATGCCCGCCGGATCCGGCCACAGCTCGAACCGCAGCCACCGGTCCGGCCGGCGCCGCGCCGTGAAGGTCGTGGGCTCCTGGCTGAGCACCGCCGCGCGGTACCGGTCCTCGTACGCCGCCGGGCTCAGCCACGGCAGCGCCTCCCGGACGTAACGGCCCACCAGCTCGCCGGCGTCCGCGCCCAGCAGCTCGGCCGCGACCCCGTTGACGAACGTGATCCGCCCGTCCAGATCCAGCGCGCAGCAGCCCGCCGCCAGCCGCTCCGTGAAATCGGCCGCCGCCAGCGCCTCCGCCGCGCCCGGCGTCCGGCTGCGCGGCCGGGCCACGAAGCGTGGCTGGTCACCGGCCGTCACCGGCCGTCCCTCCCGGGCCGCCGTGGCCAGCACCCGGGCCAGCCGGGTGCTCGCCGCGTCGATCGCCGCCAGCTCGTCGCGCGACAGCTCCGGCGGATGCCCGCCGGACCACAGCAGCACCATCGCGCCCCAGCAGGTGGCCCCGGACAGCAGGGGCACGTCCGCGATGGCGAACGGGTACGGCACCGCGACCGCCGCCTGCGGGTAGCGGCGGGCCAGCTCCCCGACGCCCAGCCACACCAGCCGCCGCTCGCGGACCGACTGGGCCAGCGGCGTCGCCACGTCGAGCCCGACCCGCCGCCAGGGCCGGGCGAACGCGGGCGGCACGCCGGTCACCACGGCCAGCCGCAGCACCCGCTCGCCGCCGGGCGGCAGCAGGAGAACGGCACCGCCGTAGGCACCGGTCTCCCGCACGGCCCGGACCAGCAACGGGTCCAGCACCTCAGTGCTCGAATGCGGCGAATCGCCCATATGGGAACAGTACGTGGAGACGGTGCCACCGGCACACCCGCGCCCGAGCCCGGGGGGAAGGGCGGCTGACCAGCATGTGAGATCGGTATGTGAGCCTGCCCACGTTCCCGGCGTGTTTCCGCGTGTCATGGCCTCCGGGTGGGCATGGGTGGTCGCTGAGACGGGCGATGCGGGGGCTCCGCTCGGTAGGATTCAGCCGATCGTGACCGGTTTTTCGGTCACGGAGAGTAAGAGACACGAGGAGCGAGCACACGTGGGCCTTGTCGTGCAGAAGTACGGCGGCTCCTCCGTTGCCGATGCCGAAGGCATCAAGCGCGTCGCCAAGCGGATTGTCGAAGCCAAGAAGGACGGCCACCAAGTGGTCGTCGTGGTCTCCGCGATGGGCGATACGACGGACGAGCTCATCGACCTGGCGAACCAGGTGTCCCCCGTCGCCTCCGGGCGCGAGCTGGACATGCTGCTGACCGCCGGAGAGCGCATCTCCATGTCCCTGCTGGCGATGGCCATCAAAGCGCTCGGCCATGAGGCGCAGTCCTTCACCGGCAGCCAGGCCGGCGTCATCACCGACTCCGTCCACAACAAGGCCCGGATCATCGATGTGACGCCGGGCCGCATCCAGAGCTCCGTGGACGAGGGCAACATCGCCATCGTCGCGGGCTTCCAGGGTGTGTCCCAGGACAAGAAGGACATCACCACCCTCGGCCGGGGCGGCTCCGACACCACCGCCGTGGCGCTCGCCGCCGCGCTCAACGCCGAGGTCTGCGAGATCTACACCGACGTCGACGGCGTGTTCACCGCCGACCCGCGCGTGGTGAAGAAGGCCCGCAAGATCGACTGGATCTCGTTCGAGGACATGCTGGAGCTGGCCAGCTCCGGCTCCAAGGTGCTGCTGCACCGCTGCGTCGAGTACGCCCGGCGCTACAACATCCCCATCCACGTCAGGTCGTCCTTCTCGGGGCTGCAGGGGACCTGGGTCAGCAACGAACCGCTGGGAGGTAAGCCGGTGGAGCAGGCAATCATCTCGGGCGTCGCCCACGACACCTCCGAGGCCAAGATCACGGTCGTGGGAGTGCCGGACAAGCCGGGCGAGGCCGCGACGATCTTCCGGGCCATCGCGGACGCCGCGGTCAACATCGACATGGTGGTGCAGAACGTCTCCGCCGCCTCGACCGGGCTGACCGACATCTCGTTCACCCTTCCCACGAGCGAAGGGCGCAAGGCGCTGGAGGCGCTGGAGAAGCGGCGCGACACCATCGGGTTCGAGACGCTGCGCTACGACGACAAGATCGCCAAGATCTCGCTCGTGGGCGCGGGCATGAAGACCAACCCGGGCGTCACGGCCACGTTCTTCGAGGCGTTGTCCAATGCCGGGGTCAACATTGAGCTGATCTCCACCTCCGAGATCCGGATCTCGGTCGTGACCCGCGAGGACGACGTGAAGCAGGCCGTCAGGGCCGTCCACTCCGCGTTCGGCCTGGACAGCGAGAGCGACGAGGCCGTCGTCTACGGCGGCACCGGGCGCTGAGAGCGGCGCCCTCCGGTGTCCGCCGGTGCCCCCGGGTGTCCGTCGGCGTCCACTGCGGTGTACCGCAGTACGCCAAGTTTGACCGATCTCGGCCACATATGAAGCTCTCGTGACCAACTCGTAGACCTGAATGGGTTGCTCCCGGTCGATCGGCCGGGAGAACATTTCACTCCCCGCACCGCTTCTGGAACCAGCGCGGTGCGGGGAGCGTCTTTAGTGCCCGCTGCGCGGCGTGCGGCGCTCGCATCGAATCAGGACATAGACGAGCAGGCGGTAGGAATGAGATCGAGAGCGGCGAACTCCTCCCATCCGCATGTGACGTACAACCTTTGCGGGGAAGAGCGTGTCCAACTGGCGTGGCAGAGGTCTTCGAACTCCCGGCAGCGCTCCCGCGACGCCTTCCGTTCCCAGGGGCGTCACGCGCCGAGTCCGGGAGCATGCCCGTGACGGCACCGCTGCCCGCGCCTCGGCCGGCCCGCATCCACGGCCCGGGCGAGGCCGCGGACGACGCGATGGCTGAGGTCACCGTCGGCACCACGATCGACTACCTGACGGAGACCTACCGCGCGCACTACCGCTCGCTCCTCGGGCTCGCCGCACTGCTCCTGGACGACACCGCGTCCTGCGAGGACGTGGTCCAGGAGGCGTTCATCCGCGTGCACTCGGCGCGGACCCGGGTCCGCGACCAGGAGAAGACCCTCGCGTACCTGCGGCAGACCGTGGTCAACCTGTCCCGCTCGACGCTGCGCCGCCGCATCCTCGGGCTGAAGCTGCTCTCCAAGCCCATGCCGGACATGGCGAGCGCCGAGGAAGGCGCGTACGAGCAGCTGGAGCGGGCCGACCTGATCAAGGCCATGCGCGGGCTCCAGCGCCGCCAGCGCGAGGTCCTCGTCCTGCGGTATTTCGCGGACATGACCGAGGCGGAGGTCGCCAAGACCCTCGGCATCTCAGCCGGCTCGGTGAAGGCGTACGGCTCCCGTGGCATCGCGGCCCTGCGCGTGGCCATGGAGGCCCTCCGATGAACGACCACGATCCCGGCCCCCGGCCCCGGCCGGAGCCGGTCGCCGGGGACATGGCCGACAGCCCGGACGCGCCGGAGCCCGAAGCCGCCGAAGCCGCCGGAAAGGCCGAAGCCCCCGAAGCCCCCGAAACCGCCGAAGCCCCCGAACTCCCCGAAGCCCCCGGAACCGCCGCGGCCCGCGACGCGCCCCTCGCGCTCGCCGACGAGGAGGCCCTGCGGCGGCTGCTGCGGGACATCGTCGACGACATCGAGCCCTCGGCCGAGTCGCTGGAGCACCTGCGGACCGCCGTGCCCGCCCGGATGCGGCGGCGGAAGCAGGTGCTGGTCGGGGCCGCCACGTCCGCCGTGGTCCTCGCCGTCGGCCTGACCATGGTGGTGTCCGCCGTGGCAGGTGTCGGCGGCGCGGCCGGAGACCCGTCCCTCGACGCCGGGTCCGGACACTCCACCACCGGCCTGCCGGGGAGCGGCGACGGCGACGGCGCGCTCGGGCGCCACCCCTCCGACGGGCCCGTGTCCGGGGCGACCGGGGGGCCGGGAACCGGTGCCGAGGAGGGCGAGCACTCCGGCGACGGCGACGACGCCGGGGCGGCCGAGGCGGCCCCGGAGTCCTGGGAGACGATGGGCGTCACCTCCCCGACCTGCGACCGCGGCCAGTTGGGCCGCGTCGAGACCGTGATGGACCCGCCCGACGCGCAGGGCCGCGTCTACGGGCTGATCCGCATGGCCAACGTCTCCGACCAGCCCTGCCGCGTCACCGGCAACGGCGAGATGGCCGCCCTGCCGCTCGACGACGTGCCGTCCGCCGAGGTCGAGATCGTGGACCGCACCGAGGGCGACCGCGCCACCCGGCTGCCTCCCCCCGACCAGGCCCACGAGGAGCTGATTCTCCCGCCCGGGCAGGCATACGAAGTGCGGTTCGCGTTCGTGCCCGACGAGGCCGAGATCGGCAGTTGCGAGGTGGAGGCCGAGCCCGCGCCCGGCCCCGGCGAGGAGCCACCGCCGGACACGTCCACCGACGGCGCGTCCGGCATGTCCGTCCAGGGCTGGACCGCGGAGAGCGCCGACGGCGGCGAGCCCGGCGTCACCGCCGCCGACGACAGCGGCTCCGGCGGTGACACGCCGACCGGCACGGACGGCGAGAGCGACGGCACCACCGGAGGCGGCGGCGACGCCGGCGACCCGACCGGCGAGCCCACGGGCGACCCCACCGGCGGCAGCGGCGACCCGGGCGGCGAGCCGGACGACGTCGTGCTCCTGCGCTACACCCCCGCGGCCGGCGAGCCCGAGGCGGCCGAGATCCGCCTGGAAGGCGACTGCTCCGGCACGGTCTACCGCACGGGTGTCCTGGAGGTCCCCGCGGGCTAGCCGCCACGGCGCGGAAGTACCGTTGAGGCCGTGTACCGGTTTCTGCTGACCCCCCGCTGGTGGGCGATCAACGTCTTCGTGGTCCTGTCGATCCCCGTCTGCCTGCTGGCGGGCATGTGGCAGCTCGCGCGGTTCGAGGACCAGGTCGACCAGCACAACGAGCAGCGGGAGCGCGGCGAGACGGCCGGGGACGCCGAGGCCCGCCCGTTCGCGGAGCTGCTGCCCCTCACCGCGGAAACGGTCGGCGAGCAGGCCGAGATCACCGGCACCTACGACGCCGCGGCCCAGCTCGTGGTGCCCGACCGCACGCTCGACGGCGAACGCGGCTACTACGTGCTGACCCCGCTGCTGCCCGCCGACGGCTCCCCGGCCGTGCCCGTGGTGCGCGGCTGGCTGCCCGGCGAGGCCGACGCCGCGCGCGCGCCCGCGCCCCCGGCCGGCGAGGTCACCGTCACCGGCGCCGTGCAGGCCGCCGAGTCCCCGAGCGAGGTCACCACCGAGACGACCGGGCTGCCCAGCGGCCAGCTCGGCGTGATCGGCGCCGCCTCCCTCATCAACGTGCTGCCCTACGACGTCGCGGACGCGTGGATCACCGTCCGCGACGCCGACGAGCCGATGACCGCCGTGCCCGCCACCGCGCCCACGGGCACGGGGCTGGACATGGACGCGTTCCAGAACCTGGGCTACACCGCCGAGTGGTTCGTCTTCGCCGCGTTCGCCGTCTTCATGTGGTTCCGCCTGTTCCGCCGCGAGGTGGAGAGCCGGCGCGACGCCGAACTCGGCCTCATCCCGCGGTCGCGGGCGGCGGAAGGTGCCGTTGCGCGAACCGGATCTCCTGTGCCACCTGCTTGATCCGCTCCTCCACGACCAGCGAGCCGTGCCCGGCGTCGTACCGGTACACCTCGTGGACCGCGCCGCGCGCCGCGAGCCGGGCCACATAGTTCTCGATCTGCCGTATCGGGCACCGCGGATCGTTGACACCGGCCGATATGTAGACCGGCGCCCGCACCTGGTCCACATACGTGATCGGGGACGACGCCGCCCACCGGTCCGGCACCTCCTCCGGCGTGCCGCCCAGCAGCGTGCGGTCCAGCGCCTTCAGCGCCTCCATCTCGTCCTCGTACGCCGCGACATAGTCCGCGACGGGCACGGCGGCGACGCCGACGGCCCAGGAGTCCGGCATGGTGCCGATGCCGAGCAGCGTCAGATAGCCGCCCCACGAGCCGCCGGTGAGCACCAGGCGCGCCGGATCGGCCAGCCCGTACTCCACGCACCAGTCCCGGACGGCCGCGATGTCCTCCAGCTCGATGAGCCCGACGCGGTGCTTCAGCGCGTCCGTCCACGCCCGCCCGTACCCGGTCGAGCCCCGGTAGTTGACCCGGACGACCGCGAAGCCGTGGTCCAGCCAGGCCGCCGGCCCGGCCGCGAAGGCGTCGCTGTCGTGCGCGGTCGGGCCACCGTGGATGTCGAACACCGTGGGGAACGGCCCGTCGCCGCCCGGCGGCTTCTGCACCAGCGCGTGCACCGTGCCGCCCGGGCCCTCGACCCACACGTCCATGACCGGCTCCGAGCCCGGCGCCCGCATCCCCGGCGGGTCCAGCACGATGCCCCCGGCCGAGGACCGCACCTGCGGCGGCTCGGCGGCCGAGGACCACAGATACTCGGCGGTGCCGTCGGGGCGGGCGGTCGCGCCCGAGATCGTGCCCGTCGGGGTGTCGATGCGGACCAGGCCGCCGTCCGTCCCCAGGTCGTAGCGCCAGAGCTGGCTGCGCGCGCGGTGGCTGTGCGCGATCAGCAGCCCCCGCCCGTCCGGGAACCACTCCGCGTGCACATCGCCCGGCAGGCTCGACGGCAGCTCGGTCTGCTCGCCGGTCAGCGGATCCCAGATCATCGGCTGCCAGCGCCCGAGCCGCTGGTGCCCGATGAGCAGCCGCGCGTCCCCGTCCACGGGCACGAAGCCCAGCACCGACAGGCCCAGCTCCTTGGTGCCGCCCTCGGTGTCGTCCAGCTCCGCGACCGTGCTGCCGTCCAGCCGCGTCACGCGCACCGCCGAGTGCATCGCGTCGCCGTGCTCGGTGTGCTCGATCGCCAGCAGCGTGCCGTCGTGCGACAGATCCCCCACGCCCGCCGACTGCCGGTGCCGGTACACCTCGACGGGCTCGCCGCCGGGGGCCACCACGTGGATCGTGGTGCCGACCTCCTCGGTCATCCGGCCGACCACCACCGTGCCGTCCCGGCCCAGCGCCAGGCCCGCCGAATACGCCGGCGCCAGACCCGGCACCGCCGGCTCGTCGGGACCGCCGCCGAACGGCTGCCGCATCCACACGCCGAACTCGTCGCCGTCGGTGTCGGAGAACCACCACAGCCACGCGCCGTCCGGGGTCAGCGTGCCGTCCACCGTGCCGTTGGGCCGGTCGGTGGCCTGCCGCTGCGCGCCCGTCGACCGGTCCCAGGTGTACAGCTCGAATGTGCCCGTCGCGTTCGACACGAAGACCGACCGGTCCGGCGCCTCGTGCGCCCAGTGCGGCAGCCCGACGCGCGGCGCCCGGAAGCGCTTCTCCCAGTCGGGCATCGCCGCCTCGACGGTCGGCTCCGGCTCAGTCATCGGTCAGCTCCACCTGGATCTCGATCTCGACCGGCGCGTCCAGCGGCAGCGCGGCGACGCCCACCGCGCTGCGCGCGTGCCGCCCCCGCTCGCCGAGGACCGCGGCCAGCAGGTCACTGGCGCCGTTGATCACCTGCGGCTGGCCGGTGAACTCCGGGACGGACGCCACGAAGCCGACCACCTTCACCACCCGCGCGATCCGGTCCAGGTCCCCGGCGACGGACTTCACCGCGGCCAGGGCGTTGAGCACGCAGATCCGCGCCATCTCCGCCGCCTGCTCCGGGGTGACCTCCGCGCCGACCTTCCCCGTCAGGGGCAGCTTGCCGTCGACCAGCGGGACCTGCCCCGCCGTGAACACGTACGGGCCGGACCGCAGGGCCGGCACATAACTGCCCGCGGGCGGCGCGACAGCGGGAAGCGTCAGGCCCAGCTCGCTCAGCCTCGCCTCGACGGCGCTCACGCCTGCGGCTTCTCACGCTTGAGATACGCCACGAGCTGCTCCGGATTCGGTCCGGGGACGACCTGCACCAACTCCCAGCCGTCCTCCCCCCAGTTGTCCAGGATCTGCTTGGTGGCGTGCACGAGCAGCGGCACGGTCACGTATTCCCACTTCGTCATGGGCCTCACTCTAGCGATCAGCACTGACACCGCCCGGCTCCACCGTCGCCCCCGCGCCCGGCCCCGGCACCGGCCCGCCACGCCGCACGCCGGGCCGTTCGCCTAGGCTCGCTGGAGTGAGCAGGAGCAGCAGCGCGCGCACCCGACTGCACGTGGTCAGCGGCAAGGGCGGCACCGGGAAGACGACCGTCGCCGCGGCCCTCGCGCTGGCGCTCGCCGGGCAGGGACGGCGCACGCTGCTGGTGGAGGTCGAGGGCCGCCAGGGCATAGCGCAGCTCTTCGAGACCGAGGCCCTGCCGTACGAGGAGCGCCGCATCGCCATCGGCCCCGGCGGCGGCGAGGTCTACGCCCTGGCCGTGGACGCCGAACGGGCCCTGCTGGACTACCTCCAGATGTTCTACAAGCTGGGCGGCGCGGGCCGCGCGCTGCGCCGCCTGGGCGCCATCGACTTCGCCACCACCATCGCGCCCGGCCTGCGCGACGTGCTGCTCACCGGCAAGGTGTGCGAGGCGGTCCGGCGCCGGCGGCCGGACGGCGGCGGGTGGGCGTACGACGCGGTCGTCATGGACGCGCCGCCGACCGGCCGGATCACCCGGTTCCTCGGTGTGAACGACGAGGTCGCCGGCCTGGCCCGGGTCGGGCCCGTCCACCACCAGGCGCAGGCCGTGATGCGGGTGCTGAAGTCGGCGGAGACGGCCGTGCACCTGGTGACGCTGCTGGAGGAGATGCCGGTGCAGGAGACGGCCGACGGTGTCGCGGAGCTGCGTGCCGCCGGTCTCCCGGTCGGCTCCGTCGTGGTGAACATGGTCCGGCCGCCCGTCGCCGCCGGCCTGCCGCCCGGCGAGGACGCCCCCGCCGCCGACCCGGACGCGCTGGCCGCCGCCCTGGCGCGGGCCGGTCTGCGCGGCGCCGCGTCCCTGGCCGGGCCGCTGCTGGCCGAGGGCCGCGCGTACGGCCGGCGGCTGGCCCTGGAGGCGGCCCAGCGCGCCGCGCTGGACCGGCTCGGACCGCCGCTGCGGGAGCTGCCGTTGCTGCCCGACGGCGTCGACCTGGCCGGTCTGTACCGGCAGGCGCGCCGGCTGCGCGAGGGGGAGTGGTGACGATGAGCGAGGACATCCCCGCCCCGGCCCTGGCCGTCGACGAGCTGCTGGACGACCCCGCCATCCGCATCGTCGTCTGCTGCGGCGCGGGCGGCGTCGGCAAGACGACCACCGCCGCCGCGCTCGGCCTGCGGGCGGCGGAGCGCGGGCGCCGCGTCGTGGTGCTGACGATCGACCCGGCCCGGCGGCTGGCGCAGTCCATGGGCCTGACCCGGCTGGACAACGTGCCGCGCCCGGTGCCCGGCATCGACGCGTCGGCGGGCGGCGAGCTGTTCGCGATGATGCTCGACATGAAGCGGACGTTCGACGAGATCGTGGAGGGCCACGCGGACCCCGCGCGGGCCAGGGCGATCCTGGAGAACCCCTTCTACCAGTCGCTCTCGGCCGGTTTCGCGGGCACGCAGGAGTACATGGCGATGGAGAAGCTCGGCCAGCTCGCCGCGCGGGGGGAGTGGGACCTGATCGTCGTCGACACCCCGCCGAGCCGGTCGGCCCTCGACTTCCTCGACGCGCCGCAGCGGCTCGGCTCGTTCCTCGACGGGCGGTTCATCCGTGTGCTGATGGCCCCGGCGAAAGCGGGCGGCCGGGCGGGGCGGAAGGTGATGAGCCTGGGCATGGCCGGGCTCTCCCTGTTCAGCGGCACGATCGGCAAGATCCTCGGCACCGCGCTGCTGCGGGACGTGCAGACGTTCGTGGCGGCGATGGACACCATGTTCGGCGGGTTCCGCGCCCGCGCCGACGCCACGTACGAGCTGCTCCAGGCGCCGGGCACCGCGTTCCTCGTCGTCGCCGCGCCGGAGCGGGACGCGCTGCGGGAGGCGGCGTACTTCGTGGAGCGGCTGGCGGCCGAGCGGATGCCGCTGGCCGGTCTGGTCCTCAACCGCGTGCACACCTCGGCCGCCGCGCGCCTGAGCGCGGAGCGGGCGGAGGCGGCGGCCGAGGCGCTGGAGGCACGGGACACGGCGGAGGCACCGGGGGCGGGGAAGACCGGGGAGGCG
>NZ_JBPQTQ010000135.1:0-16598 GCF_051386415.1 Streptomyces sp. URMC 129 | reverse complement strand
GGGCCGGGGTGCTGTCGGCGGGCGGGGTGGCGGGGATCGGCTCGACCAGGACGCGGTCGATCCGGTTGCGGCGGCCCGCCGCCGACTCCGCCGTCAGGCGCAGGGCCGCGGGCGGCCCGGCGAACGTCGTCAGACTCTGCTCCGAGGAGACGTCCACCACCGCCCTGGCGCCCGCGATCGGGACCCGGCCCAGGGCCTTGGCCAGCAGGCCGCCGACCGTCTCCACGTCCTCGTCGTCCAGCCGCAGCCCGTACAGCTCGCCCAGCGCGCCCAGGTCCAGCCGGGCGGTGACGCGGTGCACGCCGTCGCCCAGTGCCTCGACCGGCGGCAGCTCCGTGTCGTACTCGTCGGTGATCTCCCCGACGATCTCCTCCAGGATGTCCTCGATCGTCACCAGACCGGCCGTGCCGCCGTACTCGTCGATCACGACGGCCGCGTGCGTGTGGTCCCGCTGCATCTCGCGCAGCAGATCGCCCGCGTTCTTCGTGTCGGGCACGAACGTGGCCGCCCGCATCACCGTCTCGACCAGCTCGGCCTCCGCCGCCCGGCTGTCGTGCACCTTCCGCGTCAGGTCCTTCAGGTACGCGATGCCGACGATGTCGTCGTCGCTCTCGCCCGTGACCGGGATCCGGGAGAAGCCCGAGCGCAGCGCCAGCGTCAGGGCCTGCCGCAGCGTCTTGTGCCGGTCGATGGTCACCAGGTCGGTGCGCGGCACCATCACCTCGCGCACCAGCGTGTCGCCCAGCTCGAAGACCGAGTGCACCATCCGGCGCTCCTCGTCCTCGATCAGCGACTCCCGCTCCGCCAGGTCGACCATCGCGCGCAGCTCCGCCTCCGAGGCGAACGGCCCCTTGCGGAAGCCCTTCCCCGGGGTCAGCGCGTTGCCCAGGATGATCAGGAACTGCGTCAGCGGGCCCAGCACCCGCGCCAGCGGCACCAGCACGTACGCCGCGGCGGTCGTCGTGTTCAGCGGGTGCTGGCGGCCGATCGTGCGGGGCGACACCCCGACCGCCACGAACGACAGCAGCACCATCACGCCGAACGCCACGGTCAGCGCCTGCCAGACCTCGCCGAACTCCTTCAGGCAGGCGTGCGCCACCAGCACCGCCGCGCCCATCTCGCTGGCGACGCGCAGCAGCAGCGCCAGGTTGAGGTAGCGGGTCGGGTCGGCGGCGGCCACCGCGAGGCGGGCCGCGCCGCGCCGCCCGGCGCGCACGGCCTCCTCGGCGCGGAAGCCGGTGATCATCGCCAGACCGGCCTCCGCGCAGGACGCCAGCCAGGCCACGACGAGCAGGGCCACGACGGCGACGAGCAGGGAGCCGGTCATGTCGTGGTCGGGGCCGGGGACGGCCCCGTCAGGCCGCGCTCGGCGCGCCAGCCGTCGACGATGGCCTTCTGGAGGCCGAACATCTCGGCCTTCTCCATGGGCTCCTCGTGGTCGTACCCGAGCAGGTGCAGCACACCGTGGACGGTGAGGAGCTGGAGCTCGTCGTCCATGGAGTGCCGGGTCGGGGCCTGCTCACCCTGCTTCCTGGCCACCTGCGGGCACAGCACCACGTCGCCCAGCAGGCCCTGGACGGGCTCCTCGTCGTCCCGGGACGGGGGCCGCAGCTCGTCCATCGGGAACGACATCACGTCGGTCGGCCCGGGCAGCTCCATCCACTGGAGATGGAGCTGCTCCATGGCCGCCTCGTCCACCGCGATCACGGACAGCTCGGAGAGCGGGTGGATGCGCATCCGGGCCAGGGCGTAGCGGGCGATGTCCAGGATGGACCGCTCGTCGATCTCCACGCCGGATTCGTTGTTGACATCGATCGCCATGATGACGGGCGGCTACTTTCCGTTCCGGTCGTCGTAGCGGTCGTAGGCGTCCACAATGCGGCCGACCAGCTTGTGGCGGACCACGTCCTGGCTGGTGAGCCGGGAGAAGTGGACGTCGTCCACGTCCTGCAGGATGTCCTGCACCTGCCGCAGGCCGCTCTTGGTGCCGGTCGGCAGGTCGACCTGGGTGACGTCGCCCGTGATCACGATCTTCGATTCGAAGCCGAGCCGGGTGAGGAACATCTTCATCTGCTCGGCGTTCGTGTTCTGGGCCTCGTCCAGGATGATGAACGCGTCGTTCAGCGTCCGGCCGCGCATGTACGCCAGCGGCGCGACCTCGATCGTGCCCGCGCTGAGCAGCCGCGGGATCGAGTCGGGGTCGAGCATGTCGTGCAGCGCGTCGTAGAGCGGGCGCAGATAGGGGTCGATCTTCTCGTACAGCGTGCCGGGCAGGAAGCCGAGGCGCTCGCCCGCCTCGACGGCGGGGCGGGTCAGGATGATCCGGTTGACCTGCTTGGACTGGAGCGCCTGCACGGCCTTGGCCATCGCCAGGTACGTCTTGCCGGTGCCGGCCGGGCCGATGCCGAAGACGATCGTGTGCGCGTCGATGGCGTCGACGTAGCGCTTCTGGTTCAGCGTCTTGGGGCGGATCGTCTTGCCGCGGTTCGACAGGATGTTCTGGGTGAGGACCTGGGCCGGGCTGGTGGCGCCGGCGCCGCCGTCCGCGCCCCGCAGCATGGCGATCGACCGCTCGACGGCGTCCTCCGTGAGGGGCTGACCGGTGCGCAGGACGAGCATCATCTCGTCGAACAGACGCTGGACCAGCTCCACTTCGGCCCGCTCGCCGGTGGCGCTGATCTCGTTGCCCCGGACGTGGATGTCCGTCGCGGGGAACGCCTTCTCGATGACGCGCAGCAGCGCGTCGCCGGAACCGAGCACCGTGACCATCGGGTGCTTCGCCGGCACGGTGAACCGGGCGGTCGCTTCGGCGGCGGGGGCCGCCGGCTGGTGTGTCGGTGTTTGTGTCATGGGCGGCCCGCTGCGGACCTGCTCATCCCTCTCTGCACTGGAGTACCGGAATCCCAGGGTACGACGCGAAACCGGCCGAGCCACAGGAAATTACGGAGCGCGATCAGCCCTGTTCGCTGCGGCCTTGTCCGTGGGCGGCGCACCGCCTCAGCCCCGGAAGCCCAGCGTCGGCACCGCGCGCCGCCGCGGGCACATCCCCCGGCCGGCGCCGGGCAGCAGGCCCGACAGGAACGCGTACCGCTCCAGGCCCCCGCCGAGCGGCTCGTCCTCCGGGGTCAGCTCGCGCACCCGCCGCCACCAGGACGCCACCTCCACCCAGTCCGGCGCGGAGAGCGAGCCGCCGAACTCCTGCACCGACAGCGCCGCCGTCAGCCCGGCCAGCGCCAGCCGGTCCGCCAGCGGCCACCCGGCCAGCGTGCCGGTGACGAACCCGGCCATGAAGACGTCGCCCGCGCCCGTGGTGTCCAGCGGCTCCACGAGGATGGCGGGCACCTCGGCGGTCTCCCCGGTGCGGCCGTCCACCGCGTACGCCCCGTCGGCGCCCATGGTGACCACGGCCAGCGGCACCACCGCGGTCAGCGCGTGCGCGGCGGCCCGCGGCGAGTCGGCGCGCGTGTAGCGCATGGCCTCGGCGGCGTTGGGCAGGAACGCCTCGCAGTGCTCCAGGTCCGGCAGCGCCGCCAGGTCCCAGGCGCCCGTCTCGTCCCAGCCGGTGTCGGCGAAGATCAGGCTTCCGGCGCGGGCCGCCTCCCCGATCCACTCCTGCCGCTCCCCCGCCCGCAGCGACGCCACGCAGGAACGGGCCGGCGGTGGGCACCGCCCGTCCGGCGCCTCCTCGGGCAGCGGCGCCTCGTGGCCGTGCGACACCATGGTGCGCTCGCCGTCGTACGCCATGGAGACGGTCACCGGCGAGTGCCAGCCGGGGACCATCCGGGACCGGGACAGATCGATGCCCTCGCCCTGCTCCAGCGTCTCCCAGCAGTACTCCCCGTACTTGTCGTCGCCGAACGCCGCCGCCAGGCTGGTGCGCAGGCCGAGCCGGGCCAGGGCCGTCGCCATGTTCGCCACCCCGCCGGGGCTGGACCCCATCCCCCTGGCCCAGGACTCGGTGCCGCGCACGGGCGCGGAGTCCAGCCCCGTGAAGATGATGTCCAGGAACACGGTCCCGGTCAGGTACACGTCGCAGGACGGGTCCCCGGGGGCGCGCACCGCGGCGAGCGGGTCGATGTTGTCGATGGTCACCTTCTGGCTCCGGTCGTGGTCGTGGCCGGTATCTACGGTACGTTCCGCCTCATGAGGCTCTCGATCATCGGAGGCGGCGGCTTCCGCGTCCCCCTGGTATACCGGGCGCTACTGACAACGGCCGGTCGTGACGCGTCCGCCCGCTGCTCGGAGGTGACGCTGTACGACACGGCCCCGGGCCGGGCCCGGGTGATCGCCTCGGTGCTCGCCGCCCAGGCGGCGGGGGTGCCGGACGCGCCCGCGGTGCGGATCGCGGAGTCGCTGGACGACGCGGTGCGCGGCGCGGACTTCGTGTTCTGCGCGGTGCGGGTGGGCGGCACGGCCGGGCGGGTGCGCGACGAGCGGGTGCCGCTGGCCGAGGGGGTGCTCGGGCAGGAGACGGTCGGCGCGGGCGGCGTGCTGTACGGGCTGCGCACGATCCCGGTGGCGCGGCGGATCGCGGCACGGGTCCGCGCGCTGGCGCCCGACGCGTGGCTGATCAATTTCACCAATCCGGCCGGGATGGTGACCGAGGCGATGGCGGCCGAGCTGGGGCACCGGGTGATCGGCATCTGCGACTCGCCGGTGGGCCTGGTCCGGCGCGCGGCGCGGGCGGCGGGCGCCGACCCGGCCGAGGTGTCGTTCGGCTACGTCGGCCTCAACCACCTCGGCTGGCTCCAGTCGTTGACGCACCGCGGCACCGACCTGCTGCCGGGGCTGCTGGCGGACGACGCGGCGCTGGCGTCGTTCGAGGAGGGCCGGCTGTTCGGCGCGGCGTGGCTGCGGGCGCTGGGCATCCTGCCCAACGAGTACCTGCACTACTACTACTTCGGCCGGGAGACGCTGGCAGCGGCCCGCGAGGCCGCCGAGACGCGCGGCGAGTTCCTCGACCGGCAGCAGCGCGCCTTCTTCGCGGCGGCGGAGCGCGAGCCGGAGCGCGCGCCGGAACTGTGGGAGCGCACGCGCCGGGAGCGCGAGGAGACGTACGGCGCCGAGGGCCGTGCCGCCACCGGCGGCTGGCAGCGCGACAGCTGCGATCTGGAGGGCGGCGGCTACGAGCGGGTGGCGCTGGACCTGATGCGCGCGATCGCCGGCGACCGGCGGGCCCGCCTGATCCTCAACGTCCGCAACGCGGGCGCCGTCCCGGCCCTCCCCGACGACGCGATCGTCGAGACCGTCTGCGACGTCGACGCCCACGGCGCCCACCCGGTGCCCGGCCTGTCGCCCGGACTGCCGGAGCTGGGCCTGATGCTCCAGGTCAAGGCGGTGGAACGGGCCACGATCGAGGCCGCCGTCACCGGCTCGCGGTCCGCCGCCCTGCGCGCCCTCGCCCTGCACCCGCTGGTCGACTCCCCCGCCGTCGCCGCCCGCATCATCGACGCCGCGGCGGTGCCCGGACGCTGACCGCCACGCCCCGGGGAACGGGCCCCCAGGGCCTGTCTTCCGGATCGTGGGGGCACCTCCCGGACGCCGGTCCGGGGGAGGATCAGGCCGCGGGGTCTGGCTCCCCCGGGCCCCTCGGGGGCCCGGGAGGTACCCCCATGCGCCGGCAAGGCGCCGGATCGCAGCTCGTACGGTGGGGGCACCTCCCAGCCGCCAGGCCGGGGGAGCGTCGTGACCCGGCGAAGACCCGGAAGACAGGCCCTAGCCGGCTCCCGGCACCCGCCGGCTCGGCACCGGGACGCGCATGAGGTCCTCGGCGACGGTGAGTCCGCCCTCGAACCCGGCCTCCCTGGCCTCCCGCGCGAACGGCTCGGGATCCGGGTAGCGCTGCGAGAAGTGGGTCAGGACCAGGTGCCGCACCCCGCTCTCGGCGGCGGCGCGGGCCGCCTGCCCGGCGGTGAGGTGGCCGTACTCGTGGGCCAGCGCGGTGTCCGCGCGCAGGAAGGTGGACTCGATGACCAGCAGGTCGCATCCCTCGGCCAGCGCGTACACCCCGTCGCACAGCCGGGTGTCCATGACGAACGCGAAGCGCTGGCCCGGCCGTTCGGCGCTGACCGCCGCCAGGGGGACGCCGCGCAGGTGCCCCTCGCGCTGGAGCCGCCCCACGTCCGGGCCCGCGATGCCGTGCGCGGCGAGCCGGTCCGGCAGCATCCGGCGGCCGTCCGGCTCGGTCAGCCGGTAGCCGAAGGTCTCGACCGGGTGGGACAGCCGGTGAGCGGTCAGCGTGAACGCCGGGGACCGGTCGAGCACCCCCTCGCCGGTCACCGGCCGGGCCGTCACGCGCGCGGTGTCGCGGTAGGCCGTGGCGTGCCGCAGCCGGTCGAAGAACTCCTGGCCGCTCGCCGGATAGTGGGCGGGCACGGCGTGCGGCACCTGGTCGAGGCTGATGCGCTGGACCACCCCCGCCAGGCCGAGCGAGTGGTCGCCGTGGAAGTGCGTGACGCAGATCCGGGTGAGGTCGTGCGCGCTGATCCCGGCCAGCAGCATCTGCCGCTGGGTGCCCTCGCCGGGGTCGAAGAGGATCGCCTCGGTGTCCCAGCGCAGCACGTACCCGTTGTGGTTGCGGTGCCGGGTGGGCACCTGGCTGGCCGTGCCCAGCACGACCAGCTCACGCGCGGCCACGGGGGCGGCGCCTAGCCGGGCGGCCAGGCCAGGCCGCGCCCGGCCAGCACGTGGGCGTGCGCGTGGAAGACGGTCTGGCCCGCGCCGGCGCCGGTGTTGAACACCACGCGGTACCCGTGGCCGTCGACCTCCTCCTCGGCGGCCACCTCGCCCGCCTCCCGCAGCACGTCGGCGGCCACCGCGGGCTCGGCGGCTGCCAGGGAGGCGGCGTCCGGGTAGTGGACCCGGGGGATGACCAGGACGTGGCAGGGCGCCTGCGGGTTTATGTCCCGGAACGCGACGGTGGTCGCCGTCTCCCGGACGATCGTCGCCGGCACGTCGCCCGACACGATCTTGCAGAACAGGCAGTCGGCCTGCGGTTCTCCCGCGTCTCCCGCCATCGCCGGGGCCCTCCTCGAAAGGCGTCGTCGCACGCGTACCCCCCGGATGCTACCCGCTGCCCGCCGCCGCCCCGCCCCACGCCCGGCGCCCCGCGTGGCACGGCCTAGGATGCGCCGGGTGCGGGGAGAACGCGTGTGCGTGGCCGGGGCGTTGGGGGTCAGCGCGGCCGGTCCCGCCGTCTTCCGGGCCGCGTTCGGGATCGCCGTCGCCGTCAACGCGTGGCTGTATCTGCCGGATCTGGCGGACGCCTACTACACGGACGCCGCCTTCCACTTCGGCTATCCGCCGCTGACGTTCGTCCGGCCGCCGTCCGGGCCGTGGCTGCGCGCGGTGTACGGCGGGATGATCGTCACCGGGCTGCTGATCGCGGCCGGGCTCTGGTACCGGGCGGCGTGCGCGGTGTTCTGCGCGCTGACCACCTATGTGTTCCTGCTGGACTCGTCGTTCTACCAGAACCACGAGTACCTGCTGTCGCTGCTGTCCTTCCTGATGATCTTCCTTCCGCTGCACGCCCGTTGGTCGCTGGACGCGCTCCGGCGCCCGGCCGTGGCGTCGCCCACCGTGCCCGCGTGGGTGGTGTGGCTGCTGCGGTTCCAGATCGGCGTGCCGTACGTCTTCGGCGGCCTGGCCAAGCTCAACGGCGACTGGCTGCGCGGGGAGCCGCTGCGGGGCTGGCTCGCCGACCGCACCGACGTCCCCCTCGTGGGCCGGTTCTTCACGCGGGAGCCGGTCGTCCTGGGGATGGCGTACGGCTCGCTGGTCTTCGATCTGGCGGTCGTCGGCCTGCTGTCGCACCGCCGCACGCGCCCGTACGCGTTCGCCGCCGCCGTCTGCTTCCACCTGGCCAACGCCCGGCTGTGGGGCCTGTTCGTCTTTCCGTGGCTGATGATCGCGGCGACCACCGTCTTCTTCCCGCCCGACTGGCCCGCGCGCCTGCGGCACCGGCTGACCGGCCTCCCCCCCGGCGAGCACCGCGAGCACCGCGAGCCCGGCGGCCCCGGCGGCGCCCGCGCCCGCCCCGGCCCGGATGGCGCCCGCCCTGGCCCTGGCCCTCGCGGCCTGGGCGGCGGTCCAGGTGCTGCTGCCGCTGCGCCACCTCCTCATCCCCGGCCCGGCCAACTGGACGGAGGAGGGCCACCGTTACGCCTGGCACATGATGCTGCGCGGCAAGGAGGGCACCGCCGCCTTCGCCGTCGACGACGGCCGGCGCGCGTGGTGGGTCGACACCGCCGACTATCTGACGCCCGAGCAGGAGGCCCGCCTCGCGGGCAGCCCCGAGCGGATCGTGCTCTTCGCCCGCTTCCTCTCCCGGGAGTTCGGCGGCGCCCGGGTCACGGTGCGCGCCTGGGTGTCGCTCAACGGCCGCGACCCCGCGCTGCTGATCGACCCCGAGGCCGATCTGTCCCGGGTCTCCCTGCCGTGGTGGGGTCACGCGGACTGGATCCTGCCGCTGAGGGAGCCCCTGGAGGAGCCGCTGAACGCGCCGCGGCCCGGTCGCTGATCATTACCACTGGGAAAAGATTCCGCCAAGGACCTGCGGATTCCGCGATGTTTTCGCGAAACTGGAGCCCAGCGCGGCGTCACAGTCGATGCCGCGGCCCAGGAGGATACGAAGCCGATGCACGCGGGCCACGTCATCCGCAGGCTCCGCTTCACCGTCGCCGTCGATCCCGGCAGCGGTGAGGTCTCCGCGCGCCACATCCCGGTCGGGCCGCCCGCCCCGGCCGGCCTGTCGACCGTGCTGGCACCGCTGGTGGCCGCCTCGGCTCCGGCCCCCGGTGACTCCCTGAGCTACGCGCGGCTGCCCGGCGACGGCGGCGCGGTGCTGTGCCACACCCCCGCCAAGGGCGGCGAGGCCGACGTGCTGTTCCTGCCGAACGGCGCCGCCGTCGACCTGCCCGCGATGTGGCCCATCGACCTGTGGCGCTCCCCCACCTGGCGCCCCGCCCGGCCCGCCGACACCGTGCCGCGCCCGGCCATGGAGATCACCGACGGCCGCCTGGCGGACTTCGCGCGGGCCCGGCAGGCCCGCATGATCGCCTTCCTCAGCGACGTCCGCCGCCTGTTCACCGGCCCGGCGCCCGGACCGCCGATCGTCGTGGCCGAGGAGGAGCAGTCCGCCGTCGCGCTGTGGGTCGCGCTCGCCTGCCGCTTCCTGCACCGCTTTGTGGACGAGGCACACGCCAGGTCCCTGACGTTCACCACGCGCGCCCGGCGCCCGTACGAGGCGCGGCAGCAGATCGTCGGCGTCGGCCCGGACAGCGAGTTCGACCGCAAGGACCACGAGACGCTGCGGCGCTTCCGGGTGCACGACGGCCTCGGCGGCGACGGCAGCCCGGCCGAGCCGGACCCCTGGGTGGCGAAGGCGGCCCGCGTCTGGCTGCGGGAGCTGCCCGGACGCTCGGGCCCGCTGCCGCAGAGCCCGCCGCCCAGCACACCGGAGCGGCTCCGCCTGGCGGCGGAGCGGCTGCGCGGACGCCCGCACCAGCTCCACGGCACCGGCCTGTACCGGGTGCTGGCGGCCCGGCTGCCGGAGGGCAGGCCGACCGACCCGGACACCCTGCTCCTGATGTACGAGCTGGTCTGGGGCACGGCGGGCCCCGACCTGAAGGGCGCGCTGGAGATCGCCCGCACCTGCCCGCCCGACCTGGTCGTGGCCGCCCGCCTGCACCTGTGGCTGACGTCCTGGCTCAGCCGCCCCGGCGAGATCACGGACGACCGCTGCGCGCTGGCCCGCGAGCTGCTGCGGCACGAACACGCGTACCGGCTGGACGCCACCAAGCGCGCGGTGGCCGAACTCCTGGTCCGGGGCCAGGACATCACGAGCGGCGGCGCGACCGCCGACGCGGCCGAGCGCCTGATCCGGGCCCGCCTGAACCGCCACGACACCCCCCTCACGACGGAGCTGCTCGCCTGGGCCCGCCGCCGGCTCCGCCGCTACGAGGAGGGCGCCCGCCTCTGATCAGGGGGCCGGCGGGACGAGGCCGTCGAGGACGCGGTCCAGGCCCCAGCGGAACTGCTCGGTGGTGATGAAACGGGCCATGACGTCCGCGCCGGCGGCCGTGCGCGGGTAGGTCTCCGCGGGGACGGCGTCGAAGGCCGCGCGGCGGGCCGCGACGCGTTCGGCCTCGGGCGGGGCGGGGCGGGCCGGCCGGGGTCGAGTTCGGCGGCCTCCAGGGCGATCGCGCCGAGGACGTAGACGATCAGCAGGTAGGAGGCGCGGGCGGCATCGCGTTCACCGAGGCCGGCCTCGGCGAGGAGGCCGAGCAGCGCCTCGCCGAGGGCGAGCGCGCGGGGCCCGTCCATGGGGGCACCGAGGAGCACGGCGGTGGCGCCGGGGTGGGCCGGCAGGCGGGAGCGCAGCCGCAGGGCGAGGTCGTGCAGGCGCTGCCGCTCCCTCGTCGGACGGCCGTCGGACGCGCTGGCACTGGCCTCCGTGCCGCCGATCCTCGCCGGACTCCTGGTCCCCCTCGGCGCCCCCGGCGCCGACCAGGCCAACTTCGCCGGATACGTGCTCTGGAGCCTGTGGCTGATCACCCTGGGCATCGGCCTCCTGCGCGGCCACCCGGCCACGGCCCCGGCCACGGCCCCGGCGCGGACCCCGGCGCGGACGGGAACGAGCTAGTCCCAGCGGCCCGTCCGGCCCAGCAGCAGGGCTGCGGCGGCCGTGCCCGCCGTGGAGGTGCGGAGGACCGTCGGGCCCAGGCGGTACGGCCCGGCGCCGGCCGCGGCGAACGCCGCCAGCTCCTCCGGTGCGACGCCGCCCTCGGGGCCGACCACCAGGACGATCTCGCCGTCCGCCGGGAGCGGGGCCGTGGCCAGCGGCTCCGTGCCCGACTCGTGCAGCACCGCCGCGAACGCCGCCCCGGCCAGGACGTCGGCCACCTGCCGCGTCGACATCAGGTCCGTGACCCGCGGGACCCGCAGGCGGCGGGACTGCTTGGCCGCCTCCCGGGCCGTGGCCCGCCACTTCGCCAGGGCCTTCCCGCCGCGCTCGCCCCGCCACTGCGTGACGCAGCGGGCCGCAGCCCACGGCACGACGGCGTCCACCCCGGTCTCCGTCATGGTCTCCACGGCCAGCTCGCCCCGGTCGCCCTTGGGCAGCGCCTGCACGACCGTCAGCGCGGGCCTCGGCGGCGGGTCGTGCCGCACCTCGGCCACCGTCACCAGGAGCCGGTCCTTGCCCTCGACCGCCGCGACCGTGCCGGACACGCCGCCGCCCTCGCCGTCGGTGAGGACGACCGCCTCACCGACCCGCAACCGGCGGACCGACACCGCGTGCCGCCCTTCGGGACCGTCGAGCGCGACCGTCCCCCCGGGGACGGCCGTGCCGACCCCGGCCCCGGCCAGGAAAACGGGGGCCGTGCTCACCGGCCGTTGAACGCGTCCTTCAGACGCGAGAACAGCCCCTGCTGCCCCGGCTGGAACTGGCCCAACGGCCGCTCCTCACCGCGCAGCTTGGCCAGGCGGCGCAGCAGCTCCTCCTGCTCCGGGTCCAGCTTGGCGGGCGTCTGCACCTCCACGTGCACCACCAGATCGCCCCGCCCGGTGCTGCGCAGGTGCGAGACGCCGCGGCCGTGCAGCGGGATCGACTGGCCGGACTGCGTGCCGGGCCGGATGTCGACCTCCTCCATGCCGTCCAGCGTCTCCAGCGGCACCTTGGTGCCCAGCGCGGCGGCCGTCATGGGGATGGTGACCGTGCAGTGCAGGTCGTCGCCGCGGCGCTGGAAGACGGGGTGCGGCTTCTCGCGGATCTCCACGTACAGGTCACCGGCCGGGCCGCCACCGGGGCCGACCTCGCCCTCGCCCGCGAGCTGGATGCGGGTCCCGTTGTCCACACCGGCCGGGATCTTCACCGTCAGCGTGCGCCGCGAACGGACCCGGCCGTCGCCCGCGCACTCGGGGCACGGCGTCGGCACGACCGTGCCGAAGCCCTGGCACTGCGGGCACGGCCGCGACGTCATGACCTGACCCAGGAACGAGCGCGTGACCTGGGAGATCTCGCCGCGCCCCCGGCACATGTCGCACGTCTGGGCCGAGGTGCCGGGCGCCGCGCCCTCGCCGTTGCAGGTGCCGCAGACGGTGGCCGTGTCGACCTGGATCTCCTTGGTCGTGCCGAACGCCGCCTCGTTGAGGTCGATCTCCAGGCGGATCATGGCGTCCTGGCCGCGCCGCGTACGGGACTTCGGCCCGCGCTGCGAGGCGGTGCCGAAGAAGGCGTCCATGATGTCCGAGAAGTTCCCGAAGCCGCCGCCGAAGCCCGCCCCGGGACCGGCCGACGCGCCGCTGCCCAGCGGATCGCCGCCCAGGTCGTACATCTGTTTCTTCTGCGGATCGGAGAGCACCTCGTACGCGGTGTTGATCTCCTTGAACCGCTCCTGGGTCTTCGGGTCCGGATTCACGTCCGGGTGCAGCTCGCGCGCAAGCCTGCGGAACGCCTTCTTGATCTCTTCCTGGGAGGCGTCCCGCTGCACACCGAGAATCGCGTAGTAGTCGCCCGCCACCTAGTTCTCCGCGAGGATCTGTCCGACGTAACGTGCCACTGCGCGCACCGCTCCCATCGTTCCGGGGTAGTCCATGCGGGTCGGTCCGACCACGCCGAGCTTCGCGACCGCCTCGTCTCCTGAACCGTAACCGACCGAGACGACCGATGTGGACGTCAGGCCCTCGTGAGCGTTCTCATGCCCGATACGGACCGTCATACCCGAGTCCTTCGCCTCCCCGAGCAGCTTCAGGAGCACGACCTGCTCCTCCAGCGCTTCCAGCACCGGCCGGATCGTCAACGGGAAATCCTGGGCGAAGCGGGTCAGGTTGGCCGTGCCGCCGATCATCAGCCGCTCCTCGGTCTCCTCCACCAGAGTCTCCAGCAAGGTGGACAGCACCGTCGAGACCGTCCCCCGCTCGTCGACGTCGAACGAATCCGGCAGATCCGCGACCAGACGCGGCACCTCGGGGAACCGCTCGCCCGCGATCCGGCTGTTCAGCCGGGCCCGCAGATCGGCCAGCGAGGTCTCGCCGAAGGGCGCGGGGCAGTCGATCATGCGCTGCTCGACCCGCCCGGTGTCCGTGATCAGCACCAGCATCAGCCGGGCCGGGGCCAGCGACAGCAGCTCGACGTGGCGCACGGTCGAGCGGCTGAGCGACGGGTACTGCACGACGGCCACCTGCCGCGTGAGCTGGGCCAGCAGCCGGACCGTGCGGCCCACCACGTCGTCGAGGTCGACGGCGCCCTCCAGGAAGTTCTGGATGGCGCGGCGCTCGGGGGCGGTCAGCGGCTTGACGTCGGCCAGCTTGTCGACGAACAGCCGGTAGCCCTTGTCCGTGGGCACCCGGCCCGCGCTGGTGTGGGGCTGGGCGATGTACCCCTCCTCCTCCAGCGCCGCCATGTCGTTGCGCACGGTGGCCGGGGAGACCTGCAGATTGTGCCGCTCGGTCAGGGCCTTGGAGCCGACGGGCTCCTCCGTGCCCACATAGTCCTGGACGATGGCTCGCAACACCTCGAGCCTGCGCTCACTGAGCATGCCGCACACCTCCCGTCCGGCCGTTCGACTGCCGCCCTGGCACTCCACCGCTCCGAGTGCCAACCCTGCTCCAGTGTACGGCCGGGTAGCACGGCCAGGGAACGAGCAGTCCTGCATCAACGTTCTCCCGAGACGTTAACGTCGCAGCATGGAGACCAGTTGGGAAGAGGTCGCGTCCGGCGTCCTCCGGATCCGGCTGCCGGGCTGGGACGAGACGGTGGGCGCGGTGGCGGGGGCGGACGGGGTGCTGCTGATCGACGCCGGGCCGTCCCGGACCGCCGCCGAGCGGCTCGCCGCGCGGCTCCGCGCCCTGCTCGGGGCCCCGGTCACGCGGGTGGCGATCACGCATCCGCACTTCGACCACATCCTCGGCCTGGCGGCCTTCCCGGGGGCCGAGGCGTACGGGGCCGCCGGGCTCGGCGCGCACCTGGCGGACGGCGGGCGCGCGGCGCTGGCGGCGGACGCGGTCCGGCACGGCGCCGACCGGGCGGCGGCGGAGACCGACGCGACCGCCCTCGCGCGGGCCTGGCACGAGGTGGACGGGCAGCTCGCCGTCGACCTGGGCGGCGGGCGGCGGGCCGTGCTGACGGACCTGGGCGCCGCGCACTCCCCGCACGACCTGGCGGTGCTGGTGCGCGGCGGCGACGGCACGCCGCCCGTGGTGTTCTGCGGCGACCTGGTCGAGGAGTCCGGGGAGCCGCAGGCCGGTCCCGACGCCGACCCGGCGCGCTGGCCGGCCGCGCTGGACCGGCTGCTCGCGCTCGGCGGGCAGGACGCCCGGTACGTGCCGGGGCACGGCGCGGTGGTGGACGCGGCCTTCGTGCTGGCCCAACGGGAGACGCTCGCCCGCCGGTTCGGCGGCGCGCCGTGATCGAATGAGGGCATGCGCAGCAGACAGTACGGACCTGATCTGACGCCGCCGTGGAAGCGGCCGAAGCCCGTGCCCGAGGTGCCCGCCGACCCGGGCCTGGTCGTGGAGGAGGCCGCCACCGGCTTCTGCGGCGCGGTCATCCGCTGCGAGAAGACGGCGCAGGGGCCGACCGTGACGCTGGAGGACCGGTTCGGCGCGCACCGGGTCTTCCCGATGGAGCCGCGCGGCTTCCTGCTGGAGGGCCGGGTCGTCACCCTGGTCAGGCCCGCCGCCGGCGCCGCCACCCGGGCGCCGTCCGCCCCGGCCCGCACCGCGTCCGGCTCGCTCGCCGTCCCCGTCGCCCGCGCCCGGGTCGCACGCGCCGGGCGCATCTACGTGGAGGGCCGCCACGACGCGGAGCTGGTCGAGAAGGTGTGGGGCGACGACCTGCGCGTGGAGGGCGTCGTCGTGGAGTACCTGGCGGGCGTCGACGACCTGTCGGCGGTCGTCCGCGACTTCGGCCCCTCGGCGGCGGCCCGGCTCGGCGTGCTGGTGGACCACCTGGTGCCGGGCTCGAAGGAGTCGAGGATCGCGGCGGAGATCACGGACCCGCACGTGCTGGTCGTCGGCCACCCGTTCATCGACATCTGGGCGGCCGTGAAACCGGCCTCCGTCGGGATCGCCCGGTGGCCGGACGTACCGCGCGGCCAGGACTGGAAGACGGGCGTGTGCCGGGCCCTGGGCTGGCCGGAGAACACGGGCGCGGCCTGGCAGCGGATCCTGGGCGCGGTCCGGGACTACCGGGACCTGGAGCCGGGCCTGCTGGGCCCGGTCGAGCACCTGATCGACCACGTCACGGTCGGCGGCCCGACCGGCCCGGGTCCGTACACCTAGGACCGCTGTCCCCCGGATGTTCCCGGGCCACGGCGGCCCCTCCCGGACACCGGGTCCGTGGGGAGGACGCCGGGCGGTGACCCCACCGTACGGGCTGCGACCCGGTGCCGTGCCGCGGCGCATGGGTCACCTCCCAGGCCCCGAGGGACCTGGGGGAGCCGGACGACGCGGCCTGCTCCTCCCCCGGCCCGGCGCCCGGGAGGGGCCCCGCCATCCCGGGAGACAGGCCCTGGAGCGTGTCGCGGAACCGCCGGACGGCCGTCGATCCCCTGTCGGTACGCCTTCGGAAGGGGCTCGACGGCGCCTTCGATCACGGCCGGAACGGTGCCCCTCCCGGCTTCCGCAACGCAGCGCTCGGCGAGAACGGGCAGGCGATCGGCGTCCTCGGGCGCGAGCAGGAACGCCGCCTCCCGGCCGAGCACCTCGTCGGCCGCGTATCCGAGCAGGTCCCCGGCCTCGCGGGTCCAGCTCACGATGGCGCCGCGGGCGTCGAGCAGCAGGGCCGCGCCGTCCACCACGTCGGCACGAGCGTCGAAGATCGCCACCGCGAGCCCTCCCGGATGCCACCTTTTGTGACCAAATTACCCGTATCCGGGGGAGGCGCGACCCGGGAAGGCGCTGCCCGGCGGTGACGGTCCGGCGGTGCCGGACAATGGGGGCATGCCCTCCACGCTCCCCGACGGCGAACCCGTCCCCGAGGACGGCGCGCTGCCCGCGTCCGCCCTGGCCGGGGCCGCCGGCCAGCCGCTCGCGTTCTACCTGCACGTGCCGTACTGCGCGACCCGCTGCGGCTACTGCGACTTCAACACCTACACGGCGGCCGAGCTGCGCGGCTCGGGCGGCGCCCTGGCCTCGCGGGAGAACTACGCGGAGACCCTGGCCGAGGAGATCCGGCTGGCCCGCAAGGTCCTGGGGGACGACCCGCGCCCGGTCAGCACGGTCTTCGTCGGCGGCGGCACGCCGACGCTGCTGCCGCCGGCCGACCTGGGGCGGATGCTCGACGCGGTCCGGCAGGAGTTCGGCCTCGCGGCGGACGCGGAGGTGACGACGGAGGCGAACCCCGACTCGGTGGACCCGGCCTCGCTGGCGGCACTGCGGGAGGCGGGCTTCAACCGGATCTCGTTCGGCATGCAGAGCGCCCGGCGGCACGTGCTGGCCGTGCTGGAGCGGACCCACACCCCCGGCCGCCCCGAGGCGTGCGTCGGGGAGGCGCGCGCCGCGGGCTTCGAGCACGTGAACCTGGACCTGATCTACGGCACGCCCGGCGAGAGCGACGACGACTGGCGGGCCTCGCTCGACGCGGCGATCGGCGCCGG
>NZ_JBPQTQ010000134.1:0-16941 GCF_051386415.1 Streptomyces sp. URMC 129 | reverse complement strand
CCCCTGCCCCGACGCCGGAGCCCTCGGCACCCACGCCTGCCCCCTCGCCCGAGCCCGAGTCCTCGGCGCCCGCCACCCCGGCGCCCGAGCCGTCCGCGGCGCCGTCCCCCTCGGCGTCGCCGTCCGAGCCGCCCGCCGCCGTGCGGCTGCCGGCGGACAGCGACCCGCCCGATCCCGGCGGCTCGCTGGTCGGCCGCACGCTGCTGATCGTCGCCCCCGCCGTGCTCGCGGCCGCCGCGCTGCGCCCCCGTTCCCGTCCCGGCTCCCGCTCGGGGACCCGCTAGGAGGTTCCGGTGTCCGAATGGCTTGTGCTGACCTTCGCCGTGCTGGTGACCTGCGCGGTCGTGGTGCTCGCCGCGGTGCTGCGGCAGCGCCGGGTGGGCGAGGACGACGACCCGTCCGAAACACCCGACGTCATCGAGTACATGACGATGATGATCGGCGTGGTGTACGCCATCGTCCTGGGACTGGCCATCGCGGGCGTCTGGGAAGCCCAGGGCGCCGCGGCCGAGTGGGTGCGGCGCGAGGCGCAGGCGCTGCACGAGATGGATGAGCGGGCCGCGGTCTTCCCGGCGGAGACACGGGACGCCATACGGGCCGACATCGCCGCCTACGTCGCCCACACGGTGGGCGAGGAGTGGTCGCACATGGTGGACCACGGCGAACTGACGGAGCGCGGCGACGAGTTGCTCGCCCAGCTCCGTACCACCGTCCTGGCCCCCGAGCCGGAGACCGTGCGCGAGACGCAGGCGTACCAGGGGCTGGCCGACCAGGTGGCCGTCGTGGACGAGGCGCGCGCCGGGCGCGGCGACAGCGCGCAGCCCACCATGCCCGGCGTGGTGTGGGCCGGGCTGATCGCGGGGGCCGCGGTGACGATCGGCATGGTCTTCATGCTGCAGATCCAGCGCTCGGGCCGGGAGCTGGCCCTGGCCGGGCTGTTCAGCGCGCTGATCACGTTCCTGCTGTTCCTGATCTGGTACTTCGACAGCCCGTTCGCGCACGTCCTGGGCGATTCAAGCGAGGCGTACATGTCATTCTTCCCACAGTCCGGGGACGGTGACTGACCCCGCCGGGCGGGCGACCCAGGCTCTAGCATGAGGCAGATGAGCCCTCTGTTCCCGGCCCTGGGCAGCGCGTCCTCCCGGCCCGCGCTGCGCTTCGGCGGTCAGATACTCGGCTACGGCGAGCTGCGCGGCGCGGCCGGCGCCCTGGCGCGGCGGCTCACCGGCCACCGGCGGGTCGCCGTGTGGGCCACGCCGGAGCCGGAGACGGCCGTCGCGGTGGTGGCGGCGCTGCTCGCCGGGGTGCCCGCCGTGCCGGTCAACCCCAGGATCGGGGCCCGCGAGCTGGCGCACATCGTCGGGGACAGCGCGCCCACCCTGGTGCTGGCGCCGCGCGGCACGGTCCTGCCCGACGCGCTGGCGGCCCTGGACCGTCTCGACGTCGACGCCCGGCCGCCCGGGGACACCGGGGACACCGGGGACGCACCCGGCGAGGAGCCCGACGACGAGGAGCGGGCGGCGCTCATCGTCTACACCTCGGGCACGACGGGTCCGCCCAAGGGCGTCGTGCTCTCCCGCCGCGCCATCGCCCGCACCCTGGACGCGCTGGCCGACGCCTGGGCGTGGACGGACCGGGACGTGGTGGTCCACGGACTGCCGCTGTTCCACGTGCACGGCCTGGTGCTGGGCGTGCTCGGCCCGCTGCGGCGCGGCGGCACCGTGCACCACCTGGGCCGTTTCTCCCCGGAGGGCGTGGCCGACGCCCTGGCCGGGGACGGCACCGTCCTCTTCGGCGTCCCGACGATGTATCACCGGCTGGCCGAGGCCGCGGGCGGCGACCCGCGGCTCGCGGCGGCGCTCGCCGGAGCCCGGCTGCTGGTGTCCGGCTCCGCGCCGCTGCCGCTGCCCGACCACGAGCGGATCCTGGCCGCGACCGGCCGCCGCGTGATCGAGCGGTACGGCATGACGGAGACCATGATGAACACCAGCGTGCGCGCCGACATGCCGCCCGCGACCGGCACGGTCGGGGTGCCGCTGCCGGGCGTCGAGGTACGGCTGGTCGACGACGCCGGGGAGCCGCTGACCGCCGACGACGGCGAGACGGTGGGCGAGATCCAGGTCCGCGGGCCGAACCTGTTCACCGAGTACCTCAACCGTCCCGACGCCACCGCCGAGGCGTTCGACGGCGACTGGTTCCGCACGGGCGACATGGCGACCCGGGACGCGGCCGGCTGTTACCGGATCGTGGGGCGGAAGTCGACCGACCTCATCAAGAGCGGCGGCTACAAGATCGGCGCCGGCGAGATCGAGAACGCGCTGCTGGGCCACCCCGGCGTCGCGGAGGCCGCCGTGACCGCCGCGCCCGACCCGGACCTGGGCGAGCGCGTCGTCGCCTGGATCGTGCCGCGCGACGCCGCGAGCCCGCCGTCCGCGCAGGAGCTCACCGACCACGTCGCGGGCCAGCTCGCCGCGCACAAACGTCCGCGCGAGGTCCGTTTCCTGACGGCCCTCCCGCGCAACGACATGGGCAAGATCCTCAAGCGGGAGCTGGTGTGACGGCCCCGGCCGCGTCCGGCTGGGCGGGCCCGGCGCGGGACATGATCGCCTGGGTGGCCGGGAAGTTCACCGAGCTGCCCGGCCGGGACGCGGGCGCCGCCACCGACGGGCCGATCGGCTGGGCCGGGTACGCCGACAGCAGGGCGCGGGCCAGGAAGCGGACCGGCGAGTCGGAGTCGGTGGTCTGCGGCGTCGCGGACATCGGCGGCACGGAGGCGGTGGTCATCGCGTTCGAGTTCGGCTTCCTCGGCGGGTCGATCGGCCAGGGCACCGGCGAGCGCATAGAGAACGCGTTCATCACCGCCCGGGACCTGTCGCTGCCGGTGGTCTCGCTGATCGCCAGCGGCGGCAGCCGGATGCAGGAGGGCATGCACGCCCTGACCCAGCTTCAGCGGATAGCCCGGCAGATGGTGCGGCTGCGGGCGGCCGGCCTGCCGCACGTCGCGGTGCTGGCGGGGCCGGTGACCGGCGGCGGCTGGGCGACGCTGGGCGCGGGCGCCGACGTCCGCGTGTCGCTGCCCGGGGTCCAGGTCGGGTTCGCCGGCTCCCGGGTCAGGCCGGACGGCGTCGACCCGTATCCCTACACGGCCGAGGGGCAGCTCGACGTCGGGCAGGTGGACCGGATCGTGCCGTCCGCCGAGGTGCCGGAGGTGGTGGCGCGCTGGCTGGCGCTGCTGACCGCCCCCGCGCCGGGCCCGGTCCCGCCGCCGCGGGCCCTGCGCACGGTACCGCTGCCGGACACCGGCTGGCAGGCCGTCGAGCAGGCCAGGGCCGCGGACCGGCCGCGCGCCGAGGCGTATCTGGAGTCGTACTTCACCGTCCGCGAGCCGCTGGCCAGCACGGACCCGGGCATCCTGTGCGGGTTCGGGCTGCGGGAGGGCCGCAGCGTGGGCTACGTCGCGCAGCTCGGCACGGCGACCAGCCCGGCCGGGTTCCGGGCGGCCACGCGGCTGATCCGGCTGGCGGACCGGCTGGCGATCCCGGTGCTGACGCTGGTGGACACGCCGGGCGCGGCCAACGACGAGGAGGCCGAGCGGGACGGCGTGGGCGCGGCGATCGCGGAGACGATCACCGCCGTGGCCGCCTGCCGGACGCCCGTCACCACGCTGCTGGTCGGGGAGGGCGGCTCCGGCGGCGCCGTGGCGCTCACCTCCGTCGGGCACACCTGGGTGACGGCGGACAGCTACTACTCGGTGATCGTGCCGGAGAAGGCCGTCTCGATACTGAAACGCGGCCCGGGCGAGGTGCGGGAGACGGCCGAGCAACTCCGGCTCCGGCCGCAGGACCTGGTCGAGCTGGGCATCGCGCGCGGCGTCGTGTCCCGGTGACGTCACCGGCCCCGGGCGGCCGGGGCCGGGGCGGCGCGGGCGCCGCCGGGGAGTCCGGCGATGCGGGCCAGCCGGCGGTAGGAGTCGAGCCGGCCGGCGTCGCCGTGCGCGGTGAGCGTCAGGAGGATCTCGTCGGCGCCGGTGCGTTCGGCCAGGCGGGCGAGACGCGCGGCCGTCTCCGCCTCGCCGCCGTACACGTGGCCGCTCCGGGCCTCGGCGAACAAGCGCCGCTCGCGTGCGGTCATCGGCCGCGCCAGGATCTCCTCCGGCGGTTCGAGCGGCGAGAAGACGCCCCGGGTGCGGGACCAGGCGGTGGCCCACGCCTCCGGGACCTGGAGGAGGGCGGCCTCCTCGGCGGTCTCCGCGACCGCCGCGTTGACCGCGAGCACCACGTAGGGCCGCTCGTTCCGCGCCGAGGGCCGGAACGCGGCACGGTATCCGTCGATCGCCGCCGGCATCCGGTCCTCGTCGCTCAGATGCGCCATCACCAGCGGCAGCCCGTGTGCGGCGGCGATCGCGCCGCCCGCCCCGACGGCAAGGACGAACGCGGGCACCCGCAGGCCCCGCGCGGGCACGGCGGCGACCCGGCCCTCGCCCTCGCCGTCGTCGTCGTCGTCGAAGTAGTGGAGCAGCTCGGCCACCTGTGCACCGAAACGGTCCGCCGCGTCCTTCCCCGCGCCCAGGGCCTCCCCGACCGCGCCGGTGAAACCCACCGAGCGGCCCAGCCCCATGTCGATACGGCCCGGGAAGAGCGACTCCAGCACGCCGAACTGCTCGGCGACGACCAGCGGCCGGTGGTTGGGCAGCATCACCCCGCCCGTGCCGACCCGGATGCGAGTGGTGGCCGAGGCCACGGCGGCGGCCAGCACGGTCGGCGCCGCGCCGGCCACGCCGGGCACACCGCGGTGCTCCGCCAGCCAGAACCTGCCGTAGCCGAGCGCCTCGACCTCCCGCGCGAAGCGGACCGTCTGCCGCAGGGCGTCGGCGGGCGACTGGCCGCGCCGGATCAGCGCCCGGTCGAGGACCGACCACCGCACCGAGCGCAGCCGTGCCGCCACGCCGGTGCCGAGGCGGGTGCCGTCGCCGTCGCCGTTCGGGCTGTTCCCGCTGTCGTTGCTCTCCACATCCGGGTTCAACACCGGCGGGCGCCCGGGATTCCCCGGTCATTCCCCGGCGGCCAGCCCGGCGTCGTAGGCGAGGAGGGCGATCTGCACCCGGTTGGTGAGGCCCAGCTTGGTGAGGATGCGCGAGACATGCGTCTTCACCGTCGGCAGGCTCATGTAGAGACCGGCGGCGATCTCGGCGTTCGACTTGCCCTGGCCGATGGCGACGGCGACCTCCCGTTCCCGCTCGCTGAGGGCGTCGAGCCGGCGCCGGGCGGCCCGCGCGTCCCGGGCGCCGCGCGTCGCGCCGGTGACGTGGTCGATGAGCCGCTGGGTGACGGCCGGTGACAGCACCGGGTCGCCCGCCGCCACGCGCCGGACGGCCTCGACGATCTCGCCCGGCGGGGTGTCCTTCAGCACGAACCCGGCGGCCCCGGCGCGCAGCGCCCGCAGCACGTGGTCGTCGGCGTTGAAGGTGGTCAGCATCACCACCTCGGGCGGCCGGTCGAGGCCGCGCAGCCGCTCGGTGGCGGTGAGGCCGTCCATGCCGGGCATGCGGATGTCCATCAGCACCACGTCGGGGGCGAGCCGCTGCACCAGCGGCACCACCTCGGCGCCGTCGGCGGCCTCCCCGGCGACCTCGATGTCGGCGGCGGCGCCGAGCATGAGACGCAGCCCGGACCGGACCAGCGGATCGTCGTCGGCGAGGAGGACTCTTACACATCTTACGTTGGGGTCCCCGGGGCGCGTCGCGGTCATGGCCCTCAGGGTAGGCGTGCGCCCATGCGGAAGCCCCGTCCGTGCGCTACGGGGGCAGCGCACGGACGGGGCGTCTCGGGCGGTCGGCGTGCGAGTGCGTGACTGAAGTGTCCGGCCTGCGGGCAGGCTGGCACACGGCTGTCCGGCCGACTGTTCGGGGTGTCGGCTAGACGTTTTCCGAGTACACAAAGCCCAGTGACTTGAGCCCTTCGGATTGGCACAGTCGGTCCGATGCCCCGCCAACTTCGGTTTGCAGCAGTTGGTAAGCCGCCCCATGCACTTTCCCCCAGTGCATCGCGGCGCGCCAGAGCAGCCGCCCGAGCCCCTTCCCCCGGTGTTCGGGAAGGACTCCGAAGTATTGCGGCATGAGTTGGGGGGCGCCGATGGCATCCGGTCGGATTTCCATGGGCCCGATAGCGGCCACCGCCTTGCCCCTCTCGGTGGCTACGAGGACCGGGCCCACGCTGCCCGCCCGCATACGGTCGTAGAGGAACGCGAACCCGTCCGCTGCCATCTCCCGCGCGAATTCCGCGAAGCTATGCCGGACGCCGGGAGGCCACTCGGTGAACGGCTTCACAGGTCCGTCAGGGACGGGGCAGGGTTCGGTGCAGTCTTTCAACTGAATTCGGACTCCGCGTCCGGGGATGGCTTCGGGGCCAAGGAAGCCCACGATACGGGCTTTGGCCACGTTGTGGACCGAGCTGATTTTCTGGGCAAGCTCGGTAGCCATCAGGAAGCTTTCCGGGCGGGCGCTGTACACGTGGACCTTGACCACTCCGCGACCACGGCGGGAGATCGTGGGAATCAGGGTCTCCCCCAGAGAATGAATGATCTCGTCAACGAGAATGTGTTCTTCCTTGGTCGCGGACCAGCGCGCGTCTTTGTCGTAGACGAGAAATCGGCGGCTGGACGCGACCATAAGTGTGTGCGTGAACAGGTCATCGGTGAATACCGAAGGGTGCACGGGGCCGAGGGTCGGCACGAAGGGAACGGTTACCACCGGTCGAAGCCAGTCCCAACGGAGTCGCATGGCCCGCAGACTACTCGGCTCCCACATGCCACGGACCCCGACGCCGGAACGCCGGGGCCCGTGGCTGGTCAGGGCGCGGTCAGTGAGGGGTTGGCGTCAGTGGGGGTTGTCGTCCCCGGCGGCGCACGAGCAGGCGATGCCGCTCATAAGATCGTCCATGTCGGACTCGATAACGACGCTCGGCGTCGCCACGAGCGTTTCGGAGAGTTCCGGGCGCGTCTTCGGTGGGCCCGGAAGAATGGTCACGGGAACAGCGCTCATGCGGTTGTTGCCTCCTTCTTGGGTTGCCCGTGTTGGCAGTAGTTACGGAGTGGTGCCTTCGCCTCCTGGAACTGCTTTGCCAGCGGACGGCACACGAGACAGGAGCCGGACAACTGGCAACCGGTGCAGCCCCCGGTGCGAAGCATCAATTTGTCAGCCACGCCGGGAAGTCGGCGCAGCCCTTCAATTCCCTCGGCCATGAGGTCGATCTGATCGTCTCGACCGACTTTACAGATACTGACCTTGGCGTGTGGGTCGGCGTGGAAGAACGTGTGACCGGCATTGCAGCCCTGGAAAGGGGACCGATCGCGGAGATGCCCGCTGGACTGGGCCAACAGGGATTCCGGGCCGCCGTAGATGGTCGGCGTCATGTTGGTGTAGACGTGATGGATCAGTCCCCACTCTTCTGCCATGGCGACCATGGCGTTAACCTCATGGGCACTGTCTTCCGTCACGACGATGTTCAAGCGGACAGGTAGTCCTGCCTCGCGCGCTGCGGCCATACCGCGCTGGAAATTGTTCCAGGCTCCGCGCCGTTGGGTCAGGCCGTCAAAGCTGGCCTCCGTCGCCCCGTAGACACTGACGACAATGCGGTATGCCGGATACTGCTCGAACATGGCGAGAAGCGAGGATTCCCACAGGCGAGATGCGTTGGTCGAAACCGTAAGCATCATTCCGAGAGAGGCGGCGTACCGGTAGGCATCCTGGAAATGCCGGTCGATCGTCGGTTCGCCGCCGGTGATTTGGAGCCAGAGGACCCCGGAATCTCGCATAATGTCGAGTAGCTTCACCTTCTGCTCCCAGGGGAGTCCAGCGAACTCCTTGAGTCCCAGATAGCAATGCTTGCACGCGAAGTTGCAGCCGAGATTGATTTCCCAGCTCGCCCGCCCGAATCCGTATTCGGACGGTTCGCGGACGAGCAAGGCACGGCTGGCAGGCTCCTGTCCGAGATCGAGCCCCCACGCATTATCGGCGGCGTTGACAAGCCATGCAGGGCACGGGGATTCGGTGCCGGACAGCGAGCGAAGTTCGCTGTAGTGACTTTCTGGCAAGCGGATTCCTGCCGCGTTGCCGGGGCGGACGGCTAGGAATCCGTCAAGGAATGGGCTAACGATTACCTTGCGCATTGCTCACCTCCTTCTTTAAGCCTTGTTCTGGAGAGTTGCGGACCGCTGACCTACGGTCGGCCGTTTCGGAATGACCCTCGGCTTGCAGGGCGTGGCACAGACGAACAACTTGAACTCCGACACGTGCGGACCCCAGCGGCGTTCTATGACCCCCAGTTCGCGCCACGAGTCGTAGAGGTCACGTCCGCACCGGGCGCAAGCGATGCCGCCCTGTTGCCTCGGGCTCAAGTCCCCGTATTCGGGGAGGTGTTCCGCCTCGGCCTTGGTGGTCATCGTTCCGCCTCCTTCCCTTCCGGGGACGGCGCGGGGTCGTCCCGATAGACCTGGACCCGGGTTGTTCGACGGACCGTTATCCGCTCCCCGGTGGTGAACCGAAGACGGACGCTGGTGGCATGGTCGGTCGTCGTCTCGTTGACCCGGTACCAACGCCGGTCGATTACGACCACATCGCCGGGGCAAACCCCCTCGGCGGTTGTCTGCTTGATCACCCGATCACCCGGGCCAGGTAGATCTGGCGATCGCAGCTCGTGCAGTACGTGCCGCCGTCCTTGCGCTTCTCCAACTCGGGGTGCGTGCAGTCGCTCACGGCCGGCGCCCCCTGCCCGGGGTCGGCGGCGTCCTGTCGGCCCCGGCGAGCGCCTGCACCAGCTTGAAGGCGTCACCAACGCTCAACGCGCTTATCACGACGCTGCGTTGAATGCCCACCGTGCCGACCTGGACGGCGGCTCCGACTCCAAGACGCGCGAAGATGTCGCGGAGGCCGTCTCGGACCTCGGTTGCGTCGCCCGGGTGTTCCCCCTGCTGTCCCTGCCCTCCGGCCCCCCCGGCAGGCTGAGACGAGGCGGTCACCGCTCCGTCTCCGTTTCCAGGTGGCCGAAGAGTTCCGGTCGGGCAAACACCGCCGCCCGGGGGCACGCCCGGGTCACCGATCGGGCGGTACGCTCCTTCATGTTGACGCTCCTATCCAGCGTCGGCCACGCCCCCGGACGTTCGCAGCGTTGCGGGGGTTCTCTGTGTGTGGCCTGCGCTCTCGTGGGGTAACCCGCCCCCTGCCGGGCTTAAGGGAACCGAGGTGGTGCCCGATACCGGTGCGTCCAACAGGGGGCGAGCGTCTGGCGCCGGTCCCCAACGGACCGGCCGCTTACCAGCATTACCGGCCGAAGGCAGCCAGTACACGCCTGGGCTGGTACCAAACCCCCGCAGTGAACAGCGAGTTGGAGGTAGATTCGAGCGATGGAACTCAACGACGCTGAGGGAAAGGTAACGCCACGCGGGATGCTGGGGAAGACGCTCAACCGCTTACGAACTGACGCGAAGCTGTCGCTCCGTGCACTCGCTGATCAAGTAGGTTATCCGCATTCATACATCAGCAGGGTAGAGCATGGGGAACAGCTACCATCGGAACCTTTCGCAGACGCGCTTGATTCTCATTTCGGCACCGGAGATCTCTTCTCGGATCTCTTGGAAATGGCGCAAGACTCGCTCATTGCCGACTACAGCCGGGCTGTGGTGAGCAAAGAGAAGGATGCTATCCGTATCCGAGTATTCACCAGCAGCATCATTCCCGGCCTACTCCAGACCGAGGACTACGCACGCGAGCTATTCCGGTCGGGCCGGATCAGCGAATCGGAGGATGAGCTTCATTCACGAGCTGCTGCCCGAATGAAACGCAAGCGCATTTTCGAGGCGGCCGAACCTCCACTTTATTGGGCAATCATGGATGAAGCAGCACTAAGGCGCCCCACCCCGGACAACGCATGCATGGCCGCGCAGATTGAACATCTGACGCAAGTTGTAGAGAAACCCAACATCACGGTTCAAGTGCTTCCGTTTGAACAGGGGCTTCACTCCATGCTGGGCGGAAGCCTCACCCTACTGTCTCTGAAAAACGGCACAGAGGTCGGCCTAGTCGAGAGCTTCAAGACGGGTCACCCAGTAGAATCACCGAAGAGGGTCGTTGAGCTGGTCCAGCTATTTGAAATGGCATGCTCAAAGGCGCTCTCTGAACCTGAATCCCTCGAAGTGATTCGTGGCTACCTGAAAGAGTACGGCAAATGATATTGAACCGTCTCCCTGACGCTTCCGCTCTTACCTCATGGCGAAAGTCGAGCTACAGCGGTTCAGAGAATCAAGACTGCATCGAGGTCGCCGACGGAATTCCTGGGGTTCTGCCTGTGCGCGACAGCAAGATTCCGCAAGGCCCGGCGCTGGTTTTCTCAGCACGGGGCTGGTCGGGCTTCCTCTCGGCTCTCAAAAGTGGCGAGTTCGACGCCACTTAATTAGATTGCATAGAGTAACCAGGAACCTAAAGGCCCCGCCCGGCGCCAGTCACGGCGCGGGGCGGGGCTTTCGCTTATCCTGTTCCGAGGTGCTTGCGGCGGGCCGCGATGGGGACCGGTGCCGTGCCGAATTCGTCGGCTATCCACTGGAAATCCGGAGCATGTGCGGGTAGCAGGCGTGAGCGGGTTTCCCAGTCTCGGGGTATTCCAGCAGCGTCCGCCCAAGCGTGCTTATCGTGGCAGTGTGCGAAGAATACCGCCATGCCCGCGCTGAGTGTGTCCCCCGGACGTTCGGTAAGGCTCTGTTCTACTACGTCGCGATAGTCGGCCATTCTGAGATTCCGGTAACGCTCCGGGATTTCCTCAGCATTGGTGAGCGTCCGCCGCTTCTTCTGTCTAGCCATGACGCGCCGCCCAGCGTGCGGCGGCGGCCTTCCGGGCCCGGTTGGTCGTGGTCACCGGCCGGGCCTCGTATTCGCCCTCTGGAATGCCCAAGGCGCCCAGCAGACGCACGAGCGTGAGCCGCTGCTGCCGCAGCTCCCCCACAATGGGCGAGACGCGCAGTTGCCCTTTCGAGCCTTCCGAAAGCGGACCGTGTTTCTCCAAGGCGGCGGACAGCGCGTCCACCACATCCTGAGTCCGCGCGGCCTCTTTCAACAGCGCACGTTCATCCGGGCGCAATTCCAGATCCCGAGTGATTGACTCCCAGAGCGCGCGCCCTCCCGGGCCGAGCGATTCCGGGGCATCATCGCTCGCCAATTCGGACACCTCCTTCGGCGACAGGAAAACAGACCTCTAAGCAGTGCATCGGTTCTGAGCTGCTATACGCTTGCGGTCCGGAAGGTCGCCCTTCGGGGGTCATACCCCACCCCTTTGTGCGCGGTTTCACTGCTCGCGAATGAGCCCGTGAACGGAGGGACGCAGCTTGCGTGCTGTTTCTGGTTTCATGCTGGCAGGCACGATGAATGACGAGATCACCTCACCTGCCGACCGTTCGCGAAGTTCGATCGCCTGCAATTCCAAGTAGGCATCGCTCGACGGATGGTCGCGGGACATTCGCTCGCGTTCCCACATCGGCGGATTGGCGGTCAATTCTGCATCACTCATCGCGGCCCACCGTCCGGATTCCACCGGATCAACGGTGTTGACCGCCCGCCGCAATGCGTCCCAACCCCGTTGCGTCTCTTCCCTGAACCTCTGGAAGTCTCGTCCAGTCGGCGAGTAGACATTCTTGTTGAGCTGCCGGGTCACCATACCGAGACGCCAGATCGTGATTCGCCAGGACGAATACGCGTTCTCTGCGGCAATGAATTTCTGCCGGGCCCTTTCCTGCGCTCCCTCGAATTCAGCGAGAAGCGCAGCGCGCCATTCCCGCAGCATCTCGGGATCTTTGGCAAGAGTGCGGTAGGCATAGCGGGCCTGGTCCGCGACGGATATTGCGGCCTCGATCTCGTACGCCTTGTCCAGTCGCATGGTGTCGTAATCGACCGGCTTGAACGGCTTGGGTTTCGGGCCGCCCCGCGCGTGCTCCAGATGCGCCCGGCGCTGGTCCTCACGCTGGCGCGCTGCCTTCGCGCGGAGTTCGGTGAACTCGTCTTCGAGTTCCTGGACGCGTTCTAGTGCTTCCTGCCACGTTTCCCACGCGTCGTGCGCGGATTGGGGCGCCGATTCGTCGTGCCATTGTTCATCGGTGCCGTTGGCGAGATAGACCATGCGCCCCACGCGCTGATCAAGGTCGTCATAGTCAGTCAATGGGCCTCCTTCACTGCGAAGCGCGAAGCTCCCCGCGCTCGTACGGTCCTCACCGGGGATGGGAGCGCAACGGGTTCCCGGACTATCGTTGCGCGGCCTCAGCGGCTTTTCTGTGCCGGTACGCTGCTGTCTTGCAGCGGTTCGAGCAGTAGCGGCGCGGTCGGCCACGGCCCGACCATCCGGCAGGCTCGCCGCAGTTCTCGCACACCGCGTTCTGCCGTGCTTGTGCGGCTTCTTCGGCAGCCTCTTCCAAGTCGTCCTGTGCGGCTTTGCAGTCGGCTTCCGCCTCGTCCCAGTAGTCGCAGAACTTCTTTCCCGGGCGGGTGACTTCAAAGAGTTCCCCGCACAGCGGGCACGTCTTCCATTCCCGCTCTTTCCGCCCCGGAATCTTCCGCGCACGGTAGGCGGCCTGCCGGCATCGAGCGGAACAATAGCGCTCCTGCCGCTCGTTCAGCGGGCCGCCGCACTGCTCGCAGCGCTCCGCCCAGTTCTCCCGCTCGTAGTACCCCACGTGCCCACTCCCCGGCCTGTGACGAATTCGGTGACGTGTTGACGGTGTTCGGGGCGACCCCACACCGGGGCAGGACAGCAGATAGCAGGGCTTCTTGTTGTTGTACGTGGATAGGAACAAGTGTCATTCGTCATCGAAATAAGTAACAGCCCTGGTCAGCAAGCCACCAGGCGATGACGATTTCCCCGCGCCGCCGCAGCCCTCCGTGCCCCTCGCCGCAGCGGGGAGCGCGGCGGCTCCCTGAGCGCCCCCCAGACAGGCGAACGGCCCGCCCCCGGACCAACTCCCGGAGACGGGCCGCGAACGGCTCAGGCGCGCGTCAGGCCGCCATCGCCAAAGCTTCCTGGCCCGCGCTGCCGTCAGACTCGGCGGGCTCGGCGGGCTCGGCCCACTCGATCGTCACGCGGGCGTCCCCGTCGAACTTCACCCCCTGCGCGCGAGCCTTGACGATCGTCACGCGGTTGATCGCCAACCGCAGCAGGTCACGCTTCATCGGCAAGTCCGCCGCCTCCCACGCGGCTATCAACTCCTCACGGTCCAGGCTGGCGAACGGCAGGCTCAACGGACCATCGGGGGTATAGCGCGCCACTGCTTCCCGCGCGGATTCCACAGCCGAAGTAGCGTCTTTCAGCATCGGCCCGAAATACCGCGCGGCAGGCCCGTCATAGACGCCCGCCTGGCGGTCGTCCAGGAGCCGCTTAAGGTCCGCCTCAGCAGCCCGCAGCACCGCACGCGCGGCCTGCTCCTCCTCGGTCTCCTCCGGCTTCACACGAGCCGCCCAGCGCTCCGAGACAGCCAACACGATCGGGTCGTCAAGCTCCGATGCTGAAAGCCGCGCAAGCCACTTGGTAAAGACGTACTCTTCCAACCGGTGATCGCGCGCACCCGCCCGCGCTGGGCACGTCCGCGCCCCGATAACAGCCGCGCACTGATACGACCGCCCCTGATGCGGCATCGAATGCCCACACCCGGCGCACCGGGTCAGCCCGGTCAGCAGATGCTTGGGGCTGGTGTCCCGCTTCGGTGTGCAGGGCTTGAGCGTGCGCGTTGCAATCAGCCCTTGCAGAGTGGCAAGCGCCCGGCGCTGCATGTCCTCAGTCACCAGCGCAATAGGCTTGCCGTTCTTCCCGATCAGCTTGACGCGCTGCCCCTTCTCGTTGCGATAAACGGGGCGCCTGCCCTTGTCCCGCACCATCTGCCAGCCCACATACGCCGGGTGACGCAGCATCCCCGAAACGTAGGTGTAGCTCCAGCCCTTCCCGCCCGGCCCGGGAACCCCGGCCCCATCGAGCCACCGCACGATATCCCGGGTCGATGCCCCCTCTTCCGCGACCCTGCGGAATATCTCCCGCACCACCTCAGCGCGGGACATGAACCCCTCGGCGGCCGGAGTGTCATCCGGGTACAGATAGCGGTCCCGCGTGACCTTGAAGCCCCACGGCGGACGCCCGGCAACCCACAAACCCTTGTCGCGCTGCTCGGCCTTCGTGTCACACACCCGCTGTGACAACTGCTCCGAGTATTCCCGCGCTTCCTCGGCCCGGTTGATAATCCAGCGGCGGTCCCGCGACTCGTTCGAGTCAAGGCCGTCCATATCGAAGATGACCCGCGCCTTGCCGATCACCTTCAACAGGTCTTCCGCACCCTTGCGGCTGAACCGGTCGATCGCGTACGCCCACAGGGCGGGAACCTCCGCCTGGGCCAGCGCCCTCAACGCCCGGTCGAAATCCGAACGCTTCACGTCCTTGAAAGCGCTCTGAATGTCCTTCCACACCTTCCGGACGGCATACCCGTTCCGGTGCGCCCAACGGTGCCCCTGCTCCCGCTGCGCATCGGTGCTCTGTTCCCTGCGGTGGTCGTCCTTCTTCAGCCGCTTCGACTTGCGCGTGTACAGGTCGATGGCGTTCGGCTCCACCTGGCCGCAGATCGTGCAAGCGTGCTCGCTCGGCATGACGTGATCACGTCCCCGGTCGTCGGTGATCCCCCTCACCACGCCGGGAGCGCAACGGCTTCCAGACCGGAAACCCGCAGGTCACGCCCTACGTGTGCAAGGGTTCACTCCTCCTCGACGAGGAGCACGCGGATGGTCATGCGGGCCACGGTAGCCAGGCGCGCAGCAGGAAGTCGCCCCCGGTCCGGCCGTGTTCGAGGCTGCCCCCGGCGAGGGAGACCCGCTCCGCGAGGCCGGTCAGCCCCTGCCCGGCACCGGGGATGCGCTCGCCGGGACGGGCGCCGGGACGGTTGCGGATCTCGACGGTCAGCCCCCGGCCCGGCGCGCCGCCGACCGTCACCCGGGCCTCGGCGCCGGGCGCGTGCTTGCGGGCGTTGGTCAGGCCCTCCTGCACGACCCGGTAGGCGGTGCGTCCGGTGGCGGCCGGGACGTCGGCGGCCGACCCGATCCGCTGGTCGAGCAGCACGGGCGCGCCCGCCCGGCGGGACTCCTCGGCCAGCCGCGCCAGGTCCGCGAGGGTGGGCTGCGGGCGGTCGCCCTCGGGTCCGGGCGGGGTGCCGGGGCCGCCGGGACCGGCGCGCAGCACGCCGATGACGTCGCGCAGTTCCTCCAGTGCCAGGTGCGCGCTGGCCCGGATCACTCCGGCGGCGCGCCGTATCTCCTCCGGCGGGGCGTCGGGGTGGTACTCCAGCGCGCCCGCGTGGATGCTCAGCAGCGACAGGCGGTGGGCCAGGACGTCGTGCATCTCGCGGGCGATGGCCTCGCGGGTGCTGCGCTGGGCCTGCTCGTAGAGGGAGGCCAGCAGCCGCCGCCGGTAGCGGACGGTCAGGCCCCAGCCGATCACGGCGGAGAGCACCACGGTCTCGAACAGCACGGCGGCGGCGTCGGAGACGCGCGACTCGGGCCGGGCGGCGAGCGAGAGGGGCATCAGCGCCGCCACCAGGCCGGCGAGGAGGACGACCGTCCGGGGGCGGCAGTGCACGGCGACGGTGAAGAAGGAGACGACGGCGGGCCCGGCCATGAAGTGCGAGGGGACGCCGACGACGAGGACGGCCAGCGCCAGCGGGACCGGCCGGCTCCGGCGCCACCACAGCGCGCCGCACGCCAAGCCCGCCACGACCTGGTCGGCGATCAGCGCCCCGGCCGAGTCGTGGGTCTCGCCGACCAGGACGCCGGAGGTGAGAACGCTGAACCCGGCGGCCAGCACGATGAGGGTGATGTCGACGATCACGTCCCGCCTGCCGCGGCCGGGAACCGGGCGGGGCGGGGGGAGGAGGCGGCCCATGCCCGGAATCTACTGCCGCCCGTCCGGGTGACGCGCCGGCTGACGGCGGGGACGCTACCGAAGTCGCACCGGCCGATACCTTCGGCCGACGCCCGGCCGGGCGGGGCGTTCCTAGCCTGTGATCATGAAGAAGATCCTGGAGGCCGTGGGCGTGCTGCTGATCCTGCAGGGCGCGGGGAGCGTCGTGCACCACTTCGCGGAGTGGTTCGAGCCGTGGACGGTGGTGCACCGGATCGGTTTCCTGGACGGGTACGAGGTGTTCGCCGGGGTGGTGCTGGCCGTGGTGGGGCTCGCGGTGTGCGCGGCGTCGGAGAAAGTCGCCGCCTGACCGGCGCGGTGGTACGGATGGGACATGGACTGGATCGCCCATCCCGACGCCTGGCTGAGCCGCCTGGTCCTGCAACGGGGACTGGCGGTGGTGTATCTGGTGGCGTTCCTCTCGGCCGTCCGCGAGTTCCGGGTCCTGGCCGGGGAGCGGGGCCTGACGCCCGCGCCCGCGTATCTGCGGGTCGTGTCGTTCCGCCGGGCCCCCAGCCTGTTCCACCTGCGCTACTCCGACCGTCTGTTCGTCGCGGTGGCCTGGCTGGGGGCGGCCCTGGCGGCGGCGGTGGCGGCGGGCGCGGCCGACGCGGTGCCGCTGTGGGGCTCGATGGCGCTGTGGACCGTGCTGTGGCTGCTGTACCTGTCCATCGTCAACATCGGGCAGGTCTGGTACGCCTTCGGCTGGGAGTCACTGCTGCTGGAGGCCGGGTTCCTGGCGATCTTCCTGGGCAACGACGACATCGCCCCGCCGACGGTCGGCCTCTACCTGATGGTCTGGCTCGTCTTCCGGGTCGAACTGGGCGCCGGGCTGATCAAGTGGCGCGGCGACCCGTGCTGGCGGAAGCTGACCTGTCTGGACTACCACCACGAGACACAGCCGATGCCGGGCCCGCTGAGCTGGTTCTTCCACCACCTGCCGCGCCCCCTGCACCGGGTGGAGACGGCGGCGAACCAC